>JBIIRU010000006.1:0-23572 GCA_044341355.1 Cyanobium sp.
CTTCTCTAGCCCCGACGTGATGGTGGCGCCACAGTAAAAAGTGTATTGAATTTTGCTTTTCCCCTGGTAATCTTGGATCAGCTTGGTAAATGCACCCATATCAGCGTGGGCAAAACAGCAGGCATGAGGGGGAATGCTATACATATAAGCCTCCAACTGGCTCAAATTGTCACTGGCCTCTGTTGTCGCAGAGGCTTAAGCACCCTCCACATTCCTCAGCACCTCGCCAGCGATAGGGAGAGGAAGGCTTGGAGCCGTGCATGGTTGCTATCCCTTGGACCAAGTAGGACTCGGGCGGAAAGCAGAGCCCACAGTCCCCGCTGAATCCGATGCACTTGACGCGTGCAACTTCCGAATCAGACGCTGGTCTGGCTGCCGGTCGATCAGGCTTCTTGATCGGAGATTCAGGCGCTGCAGTGGTTGAAGGTGCTTGCCCCAGATGCAGGCCATGAGTTAGCCAGTTGCTACAACTCTCTCCCGGATCTCAATGCGGTCACGGATTTCAGAGTAGATCTCTCCGATGGATGGATCCACTTCAAGAGTCACTGCTAATGCATAGGGAATCGATTCTGTTAGCGGGCCTGCATCCTCGCGACAGCTCACATGAATCGTCATGGTGTCACCATCAACGAAAGCAGAGACCTTTTCTCCTTCGAAGACTTCGTGCTGAAGAGTGCCTCGTTGCACGGCATGGTAATCGGCACCTGATCGTTCCAGTTGTGCCTTACTGCCAATCTTCAGCTTGGAATCGGGTGATTTGAACCACAAATGGGCGCGCCGCCAACGCTCGTTGAGAGTATGAATAGGGCTGAACCAGGCAAGGGTGACCGTCAGGGAACGCCAGCCCTGCTTACCACTCAGGCTTGGAGGAAGGGGGAAGCGGTGCAGGGAACCGGCTTCAGCGCTGAGTGATCCACCGGAGAGGGCTGTCACGCGAGTCGCTGTGCATTCACGAATGGGATCTGAGTCCACCAAGCCGCAACCCAGGAAACGGCCAAGTTGGTTTTTTAGCTGTTGCTTGTTCTCGGGCGTCTCAAAAAGCTGCTGATAGTGCCCACCAGCACTTCCCCAACGAGCGCGATGAACAAGTAGAGCTTTTATCCAGAGGGCATCGGGTACTTCCTGAGGTAGAGATATGCCATCAGAAGCTGAGGCTCTTAGCTCGTCAAGAACAGGTATCAGCTGCGCCGCAGCTCGACTCATGAGCGCTGTGGCATTGCTGGTGCCGACCATCTTCGTTATGGCATTCAGATCACCACTTCTGGCTCCTGGCGCCGCGACATATTGCCCAGGCGCGTTGGGGTGATCGACGATTTTCAGGTTTTGGTTACTGGCAAGTTCAGGCTTCCTAAATGCAGCTCGGCCACCCGGAGCCAGTAGATCGGGCTTCAGAGCACGGCGGTAGCCGGGGCCATGCCGGTTGTAGGGGCTTGGAAAGCCAGCTGGCGCAGGATCCAGCCAATGGGGCCAGTCCACGGGCTCTCCCTCATCGTGATGGGTGGCGGCCACGGTGAGGCCATTGATCGTCTCCGCTGGGGAAAGCAGGCGCCGATTCCTGGTATCAGCGGCAATGGCTTTCAGGGAAGCTTGCTGAATTTCTTCGAGAGGTTGATTGGCGATTTCGCCCCACGGTTGATCAAGGGGAATGGCTTCTTTAACATTGCCGGCGCTCACAATGAAGAGCACCTGATACTTCCAAGCCAGCCAATCCAGGAGACGTGCCAGTGGGCTGAGGCTGTGGACGAAGGGGCGGTCGTCGATGCCGATGCAGAGGTTGATCACCTTCACGCTTGCTGCTGCGGGTGGCTCATTGCCCTCACCTTCAAGGATGCGCACCACTGCACGGTGGATGAGATCAACAATCAAGGCGTGATCGGCCACCCTTTCATTTGGGGTTTGATCGCTGAACCCAGGCTGATGAAAAGGACGAAGGATGGGCCGCACATAAAGGGGCTGGGCCAAAGCTTCTCCTGGTCGATGGAGATCGCCCCAAATGATCAGGGAAGCCATTGCGGTACCGTGCCGGCGAAACTCCGCCGGGTACTCAGCCCCTACATCGTCTGGATCATCCACACGCAGCCTGCCAGCCAGGGCTTGATGCTGCTCAAGGGGAAGCCCATCGATCAGGGCGACCAATGGCTCGGCTGAGGAAAGAGGACGTGATGATGTCTTGAAGAAATCAGGTAGAGCCTGAGGTTTGGAGGCTGGACAGCGAGCGATCATCTGCCCGGAGGCCCGTAAAAACTGAATGTTTTCGAGTTGGATGAGCTGCAGATCACGCTCTCCCGCAAGCAGGCGTTCGACAGACTGAACAGGCAAGCGCACAGACAAAGCGTGGTAACGGATCTCAGCGATCACCGATTCGTGATGCTCGGATCCTCCGACTGCCTCGACCGCAGAGCGAACCTTGGCGGAAGCGCTTGAGCGATCAGCCGAAGAAGGGTAAAAGAAGAGTTCGATTTCGCAGGGAAAATGCTCTCGTTCCCATGTGATCCGATCACGCCAGTCATCAAGGACGCCAGTTTCGTCCAGGCGATCTTGGGCAGACCAAAAGCGTAAATCGCGCAGCAGAAGGAAGACATCTCGCCACTTTGCATATCCCCTGGGAAGCGAATCTTTGTTTTTCCATAAACGGACTAGTTGCTGGAATGCCTTCTGATTGGTGAACATCAGATAGACCCTGCCGCGATAGGGCTGTCGTTCCCCTTTCTTGAGCACAAAGAAATTATCATCAGATGGAATGTCGTCTTCGTCAAACTCGGCGACAAAGCCGAGGCCTTCGATCTTTTGAACGGCTTTATAAAACTCATCCACTGCCCCGGCTGTTTCCAACACCAAGACTTCCTCAGGCTGAAGACCTGTGGCCGTGCTCTGCAGGCGAAGGCGCTTGTTTTCCAGTGCATCAACAAGTTGATCGATTCGTGGCCCAAGGCGTTGCAGCTGTTCTTGCGCAGTGCGTGGTGATGGGCCACCCCCACCCCCACCCTTTTTTGCCCTGACTGCTTTGGCGGGTTGGGAGAGAAGCAGAAGCGGCCGCTCAGCCATCGTGACTTACCGTCTCGTTGACCGAGGAGGCCTTAGACCGATCCCCCCATTGCTGCAGCCGCTCGGCGACGATGCGGCGCATGTCGGCCGCGGGAATGGAGAGGATGAAGCGGCGCTGGATGTCGAGGCTGAACTGTTCGAGTTCGGAGTAGCTCAGGCCGGCGAGGCGCCTGGCCAGGTGATCGTGGCTATAGGCCAGTGATAGACCGGTGCGTTGTTCGAAGAGTTGGAACCAGGCCATGCGTTGCTGTTTGCCGGGTGGCGGCAGATCGAGACGCAACTGGAAGCGGCGCCAGACGGCGCGGTCGAGCAACTCACTGTGGTTGGTGGCGGTGACCACAAGCACATGGGAGGGCAGCTGATCGATCTGAAGCAGGAGGGAACTCACCACCCGTTTGATTTCACCGGTTTCGTGTTGATCACCGCGTTCCTTGCCGATCACATCGAATTCATCAAAGAAAAGCAGGCAGCGCTGCGTGCGGGCCTGGGCAAAGAGCTGAGCCAGGCGCAGGGCGGTTTCGCCCAGAAAGCTGCCGATCAGGGATTCGTAGCGCACCACCAGCAGGGGGATGGCCAATTCAAAGGCAAGGGCTTCGGCGAGGGAGGTTTTGCCGTTGCCGGGGGGGCCAACCAGAAGCAGCCGGTGGCGGGGTTCGAGGTTGTGGGCGCGCAGCAGATCGGCCCTGTGGTGCTCCTCAATCAGCTCAGAACAGGCCTGCAACACGGTGGCTGGAAGGAGCAGATCCTCCAGGCGCTTCTGGGAACGCATCTCCAGGAGCAGGCGAGAGGCACCGTTGAGGCTGACCGGTGCAATTGCGGCCGTGGGCTTGCTGTGACCGTTGAGCTGGAGATGGGCGGCGAGTCGATCAGCGAGCACGTGGTGTTGCTTGGAGCGCTCCTCGGTGATCAGGGCCTCCAGCGCGCGCCGAAACAGCTCCTGGTTGCCCTCGGCCCCGGCGCGGACGATATCGATGAGTAGGTCAGCCCGGGCCATGGCGGGAACAAGGCAGGGGTGGCGAGAGCCTGCGGAGGTGCGCCGAGGCGGGTGGCTGCATCGTAAGGGGAGGGGCAACGAGCCTGGACTCAGGGCGCCGCTGTTTTGCCCGACCTTACGGGCGCCTCTGGATTCAGAGATCCGGATCTATTGGGGCAGATTGGCTCAGCAGATTCAGGAAGGTTTGCAATCTGGCGCGGTTGGCATCGGTGGGATCGAGCTGGACTCGGGCGGAAAGCACAGCCGCCTGATGGAGTCGCTCAAGGCTTTTTCTTTGGCGTTCAGTTGCCTCAACCTGGCGTTCTCTTGCCTCAGCTGCAAGATTTCGTTCTCGATCTGCTCGGTTTCTTTCTTGATCTGCTCGGTTTCTTTCTCGATCAGCTTCGTTCTCTCTTTGCTCCGCTCGCTGTCGCTCTTCACTCGCAAGATGTCGCTCTCGAGTTGTTTCATCCGCTGCTCGTGCTGAATCTTCCGCTGCTCGTGCAGCACGATGCTCTGCTCGTAACCGGGATCGCGACGCCAGTTCAGCATCGACAAAAACGATCGCCACCGAGGCAGCGATGAGGGGGATGCCCCATTGCTGGGGGATGGGGACGTTCCGCCCGGCGAGGGTGAGGTGGTCATAGGAGGAGAAGAGGGCGATCAGACCGAGAGCAAGGCCGCCGAGGGCCTGGGTGAGGCCGAGCCGGTCGAGGGCTGGCCAGAAAGGGGGTGTTGCCGGTAATTCTGGCGGAGCCGGCGGCTCCTCGTCGGCGGGCGGCGGCCCGACGGCGCTGGATGGTGGGGACACGGTGCTGGGGCGGAGTCGGGGTGCGACGACTCCAAGGGATCAGTGCCACCAGCCGGCTCAGATTGTCACAGGCCCCTGTTGCCGCATTGGATTTAGGCGGCTTCTCTTGGGCTCCACCTGGAAGGGTCGCAACGTGCTGGTGCTCGGAGTGTCACTCGCTGACCAAGCCCCCCGGCGAACATCGAAAGAGCTCCTGGTTGCCCTCAGCCCCGGCGCGGACGAGATCGATGAGCAGGTCAGCCCGGGCCATGGCGGGGACAAGGCAGGGGTGGCGGGAGCCTGCGGAGGTGCGCCGAGGCGGGTGGCTGCATCGTAAGGGGAGGGGCAACGAGCCTGGACTCAGGGCGCCGCTGTTTTGGCTGACCTTGTGGACGCCTCTGGATTCAGAGATCAGGATCTATTGGGGCAGATTGGCTCAGCAGATTCAGGAAGGTTTGCAATCTGGCGCGGTTGGTATCGGAGGGATCGAGCTGGACTCGGGCGGAAAGCACAGCTGCCTGACGGAGTCGCTCAAGGCTTTTTCTTTGGCGTTCAGTTGCCTCAGCCTGGCGGTCTCTTGCCTCAGCTGCTCGGTTTCTTTCTCGATCAGCTTCGTTCTCTCTTTGCTCCGCTCGATCGCGATCCGATTGGCGTTCATCCGCTGCTCGTAACCGGGATCGCGACGCCAGTTCAGCATCGACAAAAACGATCGCCACCGAGGCAGCGATGAGGGGGATGCCCCATTGCTGGGGGATGGGGACGTTGCGCCCGGCGAGGGTGAGGTGGTCATAGGAGGAGAAGAGGGCGATCAGTCCGAGAGCAAGGCCACCGATGGCCTGGGTGAGGCCGAGCGGGGCGAGGGCTGGCCAGAAAAGGGTGTTGCCAGCAATTCTGGCGGAGCCGGCGGCTCCTCGTCGGCGGGTGGTGGCCCGACGGCGCTGGGGGGTGGGGACATGGGGCTGGGGCGGAGTCGGGGTGGGAAGGCTCCAAGGGATCAGTGCCACCAGCCGGCTCGGATTGTCACAAGGCCCTGTTGCCGCATGGGATTTAGGCGGCTTCTCTTGGGCCCCACCTGGAAGAGTCACAACGTGCTGTTGCTCGGAGTGCCACTCGCTGACCAGGCCTCCCAGCGCGCGCCGAAACAGCTCCTGGTTGCCCTCAGCCCCGGCGCGGACGAGTTCGATGAGTAGGTCAGCCCGGGCCATGGCGGGGACAAGGCAGGGGTGGCGAGAACCTGCGGAGGTGCGCCGAGGCGGGTCGCTGCGTCGTAAGGGGAGGGGCAAAGAGCCTGGACTCCAAAGGAGCTCGGCTGCATCGGCTGAGGCTTTGGCGGGATCGGGGCTTGTGCTCTTTGCGGCTCCAATGAGGCAATGGCGGCCCTGCGCGTGACCGCTGGCCGTGTTGGCTCTGACACCGCTGTGGCGTGCGGTGGGCTGGCTGACGCCGTTGGGCCGTTGTCGGAGCTCACGGCCTGGCTCAGCCGGCAATGGTTGGAACTGAGCTGCTTTTACGCAAGCCAGCAGGGGTTGTTTGTCGATTTGCCTGGCGGCGTTGTCAAGGTGGCGGGCTCGCGCGAGGTTTCATCAACACCCTGTTGAAGCTGGTGCTGGTGGCGCTGCTCGTGGCGAATCAACCGCTGTCAAACACAGCGCCACCTATTGGGGGATTGTGGCAAGTAAAACGACATGATCAGTGGAATAATCAATCTACCATCAACAGGGCGCCACCCTGCTCGACTTCTCTCTATTTGACTCACGACTCCTTCTTCGCTCTTTATTTTTCAAGCCAGATCACCTGGGGGGCACTCTGGATCCTTGCATTTCTCAAGACCAGCTTTGGCCTGGCGTGCAGCTTCAACTAATAGGTATCCGCTAAACCCTGAGGCCAATAGCGAGCATCCCAAAACCAACCAAGGAATTCTAAGCTTGGCACAGTCCAAAAGCCAGCCAACTAATTGCATCCCTATGCAGACTTGTGCGGTTCTGAGTGCAGCAGCAATCAGTACTTCGCAACTTTCTCCTCCAGCTTCAGCGGCTAGGTTTATTGCTGCTATAGCTGCAGCTACACACACATCTTTGACCAGCAAGCCACTAGGATCAACCCTCCCCGCCGGCCCATTCCCCACAAACCGATACCAGTTGTTATCCCCCGCGCTGAAGCCAATCGGATCAAGCATGATAAACCGCCCCAGCGTCGGCGAATAATCCCGGTTCCGCACATACCCCAGCCCTGTGGCTTCGGTGAACTTCAGCCCCTGGAAGAGATGCTGCCACGGCACCAGCGGCGTGCCGAGCTGTTCTGTCCAGTCCGGGTTCAGCAGGAACACCTCGCCGTAGGGGTTGTACACCATCCGCTGGATTAGATCACCGGCCGCCTTGCCCGGCACGCCCGATGCGGCGATCAGGGCGGTGGTGTTCCAGTTGCCGTCTTGCAGCGCATACACCCGCTCGCTGCCGCGCTCGCGCAGCACCATCGCGTCCACATACACCGGGCTCCACACATAACGTGCTTCTGCCGTGGCACCCACCGCGCCGCCGCTGCGCAGCCGTTCCTCCAGCACCTGCCAATCGGCCGAATAGAACAGATCGCGGAACGCCGCCGTGGCCGCATCGCCTGCCGCGCTGGCGGCCACCTGTTCGCTGATGCGGCGGTTCAGGCCGTCGTAGCCATAGGCCGCCTTGAGCACTCCGCCGCTGCTGCTCACCCTCACCAGTCGGTTCCAGGCGTCGTACACCAACTGGCGGCCCTCGGCGTCGCCGATCAGGTTGCCGTTGGCGCTGTAGCTCAGCGGCGTGCCGCCCACCGTGGTGTATTCGTTCTGGGCATTGGCGCTGCGGCTCTCGGGGACGCCGTCCTTGGTGAAGGTGGTCCAGTTGCCCAACGCATCAAACTGCCACTGCTGGCTGCTCACGCCACCGCCGCGATCGAAGTTCGTCAGCTGGTTCAGGCCGTCGTAGCTGTAGCTCTCGCTCAGGCCGGCCTGCAAGGCATTGCTGCGCGTCAGCCGGTTGCTGTTGCGGTCATACGTGTAGCCATAGCGATCCACATCCACCGCGCCGGAGCCGCTGCCGCTGAACCAGCGCTGATCCACCAGCCGGCCGAAGCGATCCAGGCCGGTGTACTGGTCGCCCCCATCGCCCGTGCTGCCCGTCTGGCTCACCAGGCTCAGCGTGATCCCCACCTCCGGCCGGGCCCGTTCCACCACCTCGCTCGCCCCCAGATAGCGGTAGCTCTCCAAGGTGGTGGCGCCATTGCTCAGGCGGCTCAAGCGGCTGATCGTGGCATCGAGGCCGCTGTCGTAGCCGTAACCCACCACGTAGCCATCGGGATGGGTGAGGCTGGTGATGCGGCTGTGGTTGCCGCCACTGGTGAGGCTGTAGCCATAGCTCACCTTGGGGGTGCTGCTCAGATCGATCGCGCCCAGGTGGCTCTGCCATTCGATCGTGAGCTGCCCGAAGCCGTTGAACACCCGCCCCACCTGGTTCAGCACCGCGCCGCCGCTGGCGGCGTCGTAGCTGCTGGTGAGGGCCGCCAGGCCAGCGCCGTCGTAACCCACCTCGATCCGCCGCACCGCTCCATCCACGCCCGCGCCCAACGTGGTCACCGCATCGCTGATCCGGCGGCCCAGCACGTCGTAGCCATAGCTGTGCACCGTGCCATTGCGGTCGCTGCCGCTGAGCCGATCGCCGAGGGCATTGAGCTGATAGCTGTCCTTCTGGCTGGCGCTGGCCGCACCCGTCACCGGATCCGGATAGCGCAGGCCCGTCAACCAGTCATTGGAATTGATGGCGCTGCCCGTGGCGGTGCGGGCCTCATACAGATACTCATGCACCTGCGAGGGCGTGCCGGCTGGTTGCACCGCCTCGATCGTGCGCACGTTGCCATTGCCGTCGTAGCTGGTGCGGGTGGTCACATCCGTGTCGCTGCCCGGGGCGCCGCCGATGTAGTTGGCGATGCTGGTGGTGCGGCGGCCCAGGGCGTCATACAGGCTGCGCTGCACCCGGCCCATCGGATCGGTCACATCCAGCAGACGGCCGGCGCTGTCGTAGCTGTAGCTGCTCACCAACTCCGTGTCGGAGCGGGCCGGAGCCGTGGCCGGGCGGCTGTAAACACTGCCGCCATTGGTGCCCAGATCCACGCTGGCGGTGAGGCGATCGGCGGCGTCGTAGTAGGCCGTGCTCGTGCTCACGCGGGCTCGGATGCCGCTGCTGGCCGTGCCCAACGCTCCGGTGGCGCTGGGATCAGCGTCGTGGAAGCGCTGCCGCTGCTCCGTGAGAATCGCGTTGCCGTTGTTGTCGTAGCTGGTGCTGCTCTGGCTCAGCACCACCGAGGCGCTGAGGTTGTTGGCCTCCGCCCAGCTCCCGCTCGGCACATTGCCCAGCACATAGCTGGCGCTTTGGCGGCCGGCGCCGTCGGTGCGCCGTTGCATCGCCGCACCGTTCGGCTGGGTGGTCTGGATCGTGTTGCCGCGCTGGTCAAACCAGCTGTCGCTCTGCAACTTCACGTCGTAGACGGCGCCGCTGCTTTGATCCACCAGATACTCCTGCCCGCGGAACATCCGGCCCTGGTTGTCATAAAAACTGCGCGAGAAACGGCGGCGCTTGGCCGGATCCGGCGCATCGGGCACGCCATCGTTGTCGGCATCGGCCGTGATCGCCACGCCGTCGCCGTCGTACTGGGCGCGGCTGATCACCTGGCCCAGGTTGTCGTAGCTCTGATAGACAACGGGTCGATTGGTGCTTTCCGCTTCTGTGGCCTCCACGCCGCTCTTGCTGGCCACCAGCCGGTCGCGCCAGTCGTAGGCGAAGGCGCTCACCCGGTTGGCTCCGATCCCCGGCAGGGCCACCGATTGGGTGAGGTTGCTGTTGCCCACCCCGTTGTCGTCATAGGTGTAGGCCGCCACTTGCACCAAGTTGCTGCTGCCGGTGTTGTTGGTGGGGCTCCACTTGAAGCCATTGGCCGTGGTGTCATCGGTGCCGATCCAGGTGCTGCTCAGCCGCTCCATCCCGTCATAGACGTTGAACGTGATCGTGCCGGTGGGCGCCTGGGTGCGATCGAGCAGGCCCTGCTTGTTGTAGCTGAAGCGCGTACGGTAGAAGTTCACATTTTCTATGCCCAGATTGGCAGCCGTGCTCCAGGTGATGCCGCTGAGGTTGAAATAGTCGTCGCGGTAGATCACCTGCCCGGCCGCATTCATGTAGCTGCGGCTCAGCGATTCCAAGTTGCTGATCGCTTCACCGCCGGTGGGCAGTCCGCCGCTGCTGGCCGGTGTGGCACTCATGGTGAGCGTCTCGCTGTAGGTGCCCGAGAGATCCATCCGGCTCACCCGGGTTGGGCCCGTGGCCTGGCCGGTGCCGCTGTTCCAACCGATGTAGGTGCGCTCGCTGTGGTTCACGTCGTCGTACACCGTCACATCCACATTGCCGTTGGGGTCCGTTTCGCGGATTTGGCGGCCCAGGCTGTCGAGTTCGTAGGTGGTGGTCAGATGCAAGCCACCTCCAGCGGGGGTGCTCCAGCCAGCGGGCAATCCGGTGTAAGTGCCCGTGAGGGCCGTGTTCACATCCTCGATGCGCTTCACCACCGAGCCGCTGGTGGGGTCGTAGGCGGTGTAGACGAGGAAGCCATCGGCATCCTTGCTCCAGGTTTCCTGGCCCACCTGGTTGAAGGCCAGGCTGCTCACCGCTGCGCTGCCCGGTCCGTTTTGATCCGCCCCCACCACCGGCAAGGTGGTGGTGATCAGCTCGGCCTGGGTGCTGTTCAGATACCACTGGTAGGAATAGCTGGTGGTCTGGGCGCCCGTGCCGTCGTCGTTGCGGTAGCGCGTCATGCTGGCCAGCGGATTCACCGTTTTGGTGGCACCGCCCAGATTCACGCTGCGGCTGAAGTAGGTGTAGCCCATCTGGGGCACGGCGCTGCCCAGCTCGCCGCGGCTGAGCACCACATCCTTCACGAAGCCCCTCACATCCCCGGCGAGGGTTTCGCTGGCGGTGCTGCTGGTGCCATAGGTGGTGCGGGTGATCGCCCCCTGGTCGTCCGCCAGATATTGATAGTTGCCGCCCACTTTGTGCAGCAGATCGTTGTAGTTTTCTATAGCGGAGAGATCTGCCGGCAGCTGCACGCTCTCGGGCGTGGCCTGCAGCACCGCCAACCCCGTGCTCTCGTCGTAGGCGGTGAAGGTGCCCCACTGCTTCCCCTGCAGGGCTGGATTGGCAGGATCCACCAACACCTGCTTCACCGAGAGCATTTCTTGGCCAAAGGCATTGCTGTAGGTGATGGTCTGGTTGCCATCGGGGCGGGTTTCCGTGGTTTTGTATTTCCAACTGTTGAAGCCACCGGTGGAGTTGGAATTAGTGGCGTAGCTGTAGGTGAAGGTGCCGATCCCACCGGTGCAGCTGCTGCAGCCCTCCCCCTGCTGATCGTGGCGAACCACCCGGTTTTGGCTGTCGTAGACGAAATAATCCTTGGCGTAGGGCGCCAGCTGGGCATTCGTTGAGGTGGTGGTGTTCAGCCCAGCCGTGCTCAACCGCCGCATGCTCTCGGCATCAAACACATAGGACACCTGGGTGCGGCCGCGGGCGTCCTGGCTGTAGCGATAGCTGCTCCGGTCGAGTTCGTTGCCGCTGCCATCGCGGATCACCGCATCTTTCAAATCCCCCGCCCGGCCCACTACCACACCGTCCACGCTGGTGGTGGTGGCGTAGTAGCTGAATTGAGATTGGCGCAGCACGGTGCCATCGGCCCGGCCCACTGTCAGCGTGCTCAGGCGGCCGGGTGTAGTGGCCGTGGCGCCGGTGTAGGTGAAGGTTTGCACCTCATCGGCGGTGGCGCTTCCTTTCTGGAAGCCCCTCAGCTGAGCGATGCTGCCGTTGGCATTCAGCGTGGCCTCCACCCGGTTGCCCGCCGCGTCGCTCTCGCCCAGATACTGGCCCCGGCTGGGGGCGCTCACGGCTGAGCTGAAGTCGGCGAATCGCAGCGTGGTGCCCTCGGCGGTTTTGTAGTGCAGCTCATTGCCCACTCGTTGGATCAGATCGGTAGGGCCATCTCCCACACTGCGTTGAAACAAATTGGGATCTGTGGCTGAGCGCTCAAACGTGCGTACATCCGTGCCATTGAAGGGCAGGGCGATTGATCGGGCACCCAGCACATCGATCTGACGAAGAATCAACTTGGGCGTGCTGCTGTTCGACCAACCGTTGCCAGCGATGGCATTGGCGGCAACCCCCGTGTTGCTGCTCCATTGCAGCAGGGATCCGATCCCTGATCCCGAGTTCACCGCGCTGCCACCCACGGGCAGGGAAAGCCCATTGAAACCACTGGCCACGCAGACGCATGAACAGGGACAGGGTTGGCTCGAGTTGGTTGGCAAATCACAAGGCAGCGGCGGCGGCAGTGGATCCCGGCAAGGATTAGTTGTGCCAAAGCTCGTCGCAGCAAGCGAATTATTGAGTGTCACGAAACCGCCAACTCCACTGGAAAATCCAGTGATGTCCAACCCGCCCCCGGAGCCAGCGCCATCCATCCAGGCCCCGAGCTGGTCTTCAGCAAGGATTCCGCCCCCCACACTGCCGACCGGAGCCCATGCCTCCAGCTCGGGCGTCAGACCGATTCCTGTGGCGAGATAACTCTCAAAGCCGTAGGCCCCACTGGTTGGCAGAGGGTTCAGGAGCGAGGGAACAAGTGGGCTCGAGTTGGAATTGGGATCCATGCGGCCAAAGACGATCCAAACTCAACCTATGAATGAGAAGCGAGCCTGACAGATGAGGTCACATTTCTTGATACGGATGCAATCTAGCGGACCCGAGCCACTGGCCCAGAGCCAATAGAAAGCAGCTTATTGAAAGCAATCGGCAATACTTGCAGCAACACGCATAGGCGACTGAGCCCGGCAGGGGCAGTGCAAGCTGGTGTGGGCTGCTCTCATTAGGAATCTTAATATGCAAACGCCATGGCGTAATTCAATTTTTTTGATACATTCGCTCAACTTTGTGACCACCGAATGCCAAGGTTCCATCTTGTTGCCGCTGCCACCTTCGCCATGGCGGGTGCCTTTGGATTTACGGCACGGCCTGCCAACGCGCTGCCAGTAGAGGGGTTTACCGGTGCTTTTGCAATAAGTAATTGGCTTTTGAATCCTTTGAGCTCCATCGTCGATGTCGCGGGCGCTCCCAAGAGCATCGCCATCACTTCTCCAGACGATGGCAGTGGATCTCTTGAGCAGAGCGGCTTTGAAATCAGCTTGCCAACCGAAAGCTATGCCCTCTCTTTCGCCTGGAACTACGCCACCACGGATGTGGATGCGTCCTACGATCCATTTGGCTATAGCGTTAATGGGGCCTTCACGCCCATCAGTGATGTGTTTGGTGCCAACGCCCAGGTGGGTTTCACCAAGCTGGTGCTGAACCCTGGCGACCTGTTTGGCTTCGTGATGGCCAGCGATAACACCGGTGGATCTGCCACCACAATCATTAGCGAGTTCGGTGCCGGTTTGCCCGATGAAGTATCCGATTGCACAACCTGCTACGACTTTGGCGATGCGCCGGACACTTATAAAACCACGCTGGCAGCCAATGGCCCTCAATATGAAGAGGGCTATTTGCAACGCCTCGGGCTCAACTGGGACTACGAGCCCGATGGTCAGCCCACACCCCGCGCTGACGGGGATGACATCAACCTCCTTGGTGCATTTGGCCCTGGAGAGCCCCCCTTGGTGGTGGATGACGAGGATGGCGTTACCTTCGGGCCCTCCTGGGTGGATGTGCTTATCAATATCAAGCGTGTTGATCCCCACGACTACAGCCTGCGGGCTTGGTGGGATCTCAACTGGAATGGAATCTTTGATCACCCCAGCGAAATGGAGATAAATGATGTGCTCACTCTTACCCCTGGCCAATATCTAAAGCGCTACAATCTCGGCTTTGATCCACGGGATTACTACAGCCGCTTCCGCCTCACCTGGATCGATGATCCCTCCGGCATTGATGGCGGGGTTTCCCTGGCTACAGACATCAAGCCGTATGGAGAATATCTTTCGAGATCCTCATTCCCTGGCTTTGGCCGCTCCCATGGCGAGGTGGAAGATTATCCACCTGTACCTGCTCCGCTTCCACTTCTTGGTATCGGCGCCGCCTATGGATCCATAAGACGCATGCGCACACTAACCAAAAACAATAGAGCCCTTTAGACCTCTACCAAAATCATAAGGCCCACAACAGTATACAGCCAAGGAGGGGAGTAAAGGGGGGAATTTATTCTGCGGTCACTTATTCTGCGGGCATTGATTCTGCGGACAATAAATTACTGGCACTACAAAGATCTGTCGAGCTACATAGCAGAATACCAATCATGCCACGTGCGAGCGATTTAGTGCGGCCGTCCCAGCAGTTGCCCTGTTTCCTGCCAAGCGGGCGGTGGAACTGCTGAGATGGCGCTCTGCTCCGCCACCCCATGGCCCCCACCCCACCCCCCGATCGCGCCGCCAGCGGCAGTGCCGCTGGCGGCACCACCACCCCCGACCCAGCCCAGGTGCTGCAGGAGGTGTTCGGCTACGGGGCCTTCCGTGGCCCCCAGCAGGAGATTGTCGAGCACGTGGTGGGCGGCGGCTCGGCCCTGGTGTTGATGCCCACCGGCGGCGGCAAATCGCTCTGTTATCAGATTCCGGCCCTGTGCCGCAGCGGCGTGGGGGTGGTGGTGTCGCCCCTGATCGCCCTGATGCAGGACCAGGTGGAGGGGCTGCGCCAGGCGGGCGTGCGGGCCGCTGCCCTCAACTCCTCGCTGGAGGCCTCGCAGGCGTCCGCCGTGTGGCGGGCCCTTGAGCAGGGCGAGCTGGATCTGCTTTACGTGTCGCCAGAGCGATTGCTGAGCCCCGGCTTTCTCGATCGGCTGGAGCAACTGCCATTGGCCTTGTTTGCCATCGACGAAGCCCATTGCGTATCGCAATGGGGGCACGATTTCCGTCCCGAGTATCTACAGCTGGCGGTGCTGGCCGAGCGCTTCGCTGCCATCCCCCGGCTGGCCCTCACCGCCACCGCCGACCCCCGCACCCGCGAGGAGATTCGCGAGCGGCTGCAACTGCAGCAGGGCCGGGTGTTTCTGGCCAGCTTCGATCGGCCCAACATCCGCTATCTGCTGCGCGATAAAGACGAGGCCCGCAGCCAGCTGCTGGCCTTTCTGGCGGATCGGCGCGGCGAGGCCGGCATCGTCTACGCCCGCTCCCGCAGCCGGGTGGATCGCTTTGCCGCCGACCTGCGCGCTGCTGGCTTCGATGCGGTGGCCTATCACGCCGGCCTCAGCCCCCAGCAGCGCAGCGACGCCCTCAACCGCTTCCGCCGCGACAGCGGCGTGATCGTGGTGGCCACGATCGCCTTTGGCATGGGCATCGACAAGCCCGATGTGCGCTTCGTCGCCCACATCGATCTGCCCAAAAGCCTGGAGGCCTACTACCAGGAAACCGGCCGCGCCGGTCGGGATGGCCTGCCGGCCGTCGCCTGGATGGTGCACGGCGCCGGCGATGTACCCCAACTGCGTCGCTTCATCGACGACTCCGACGCCCCTGAAGCCCAGAAGCGCATCGAACACGGCAAGCTCGATTCCCTGATCAGCTTCAGTGAGGCATCCGGTTGCCGCCGCCAGGTGCTGCTGCGGCACTTCGGCGAAACCCTGGCGCAGCCTTGCGGCAACTGCGATCTCTGCCTCGAACCCGAACGCTCTACCGATGTCACCGAAGTGGCCCGCAAGGCCCTCTCCGCCGTCTACCGCACCGGCCAGCGCTTCGGCGCCGCCCACGTGGTCGACGTCTTGCTGGGCGGCGACACCGCCCGCATTCGCGAGCTGGGTCACCAGCAGCTCAGTGTCTATGGTATCGGCAAGGAGCTGGACCGGGGTCAGTGGCGCTCGCTGTTTCGCCAGCTCACCTCCCAGGGCTACCTGGTGAGCGACGAGGCGAGCCACGGCGGCCTGCGCCTGGGCGAATCGGATCGGGTCAAGCCGCTGCTGCGGGGGGAGACGGGCCTGGCGTTGCGATTGGCGCCGCCGGCCAAGGAACGGCGGCGGGGCGGGTCCGCTGGTGGCAGTGGATCGGGTGGCGGATCGGGCAGTGGCGGGGCCACCGGTCCAGGGGCCCTGCCCGAAAATGTGGACGCCTCGTTGCTGGCGGCGCTCAAGGCCTGGCGGCTGCAGCAGGCTCGCGACCAGGCCGTGCCGCCCTATGTGGTGTTCCACGACCGCACCTTGATGGAAATCGCCGCCCGGCTGCCCGCAGACCTGGAGGCCCTGAGCCAGGTGAGTGGCGTGGGGGCCGCCAAGTTGGAGCGTTATGGCCAGGCGGTGTTGCAGGTGCTGCAAGTCGCCGCTGGTGCTGCTGCCGGCGAGTGAGGATGCACCTCCTAGCCTCGCTGGCTGACCGCTGCCGCCGCGCTGATGGCCCTTAGCTCCGCCCCCTGTCGCACGATTGCCGTGGAGCTGGGGGAGAAGTCCTATCCGATCGTGATTGGCGCCGGCAACCTGTCGCAGCTGGGACCGCTGCTGCTGGAGCAGGGACTCAAGCCCGGCAGCAAGGTTTTGCTGGTCACAAACCCCGTGGTGGATCTCCATTACGGAACCCCTTGCCGCGCCAGCCTGGCGGCGGCCGGTTTGCAGGTGTCATCCCTGGTGATTGAAGCGGGCGAAGACCAAAAAACCCCCGCCACCGTCGCCTTGATCCATGACGCCGCCTTTGCGGCCAAATTGGAGCGCGGTTCGTTGATCGTGGCCCTCGGCGGCGGCGTCGTCGGCGACATGGCCGGTTTCGCTGCCGCCACCTGGCTGCGGGGCATCGCCGTGGTGCAGGTGCCCACCACCTTGCTGGCCATGGTGGATGCGGCGATCGGTGGCAAGACCGGCGTCAACCATCCCGGCGGCAAGAACCTGATCGGTGCCTTTCATCAACCCCGGCTGGTGCTGATCGACCCCAGCGTGCTGGCGACGCTGCCGGTCCAGGAGTTTCGCGCCGGCATGGCCGAGGTGATCAAATACGGCGTCATCGGCGATAGCGAGCTGTTCGCCACCCTCGAAGCCGCCGCCCTCAAAGACCCCAGCGGCGATGGCGGCCTGGCCAGCCGGGAGGCGTTGGGGGAGGCCCTGCTGCAATCACTACTAGAGCGCTCCGCCGCCGCCAAAGCCCGGGTGGTGGCCGCCGATGAACGGGAAGGGGGCCTGCGGGCGATCCTTAACTACGGCCATACCCTCGGCCACTGCGTTGAAACCCTCAGCGGCTACGGCACCTACCTTCACGGCGAGGCCGTGGGGCTGGGCATGCTGGCCGCCGGCGCCCTCAGCCGGCACCTGGGGCTCTGGAGCGCCCAAGACGAAAGCCGCCAGCGGGCCCTGATTGCCGCGGCGGGGCTACCGCTGAGCTGGCCGCCCCTGGACCCGGAAGCGGTGCTGGCCTGCCTTCAGGGCGACAAGAAGGTGCGGCAGGGCAAGGTGCGTTTCGTGCTGCCCACCGCCATCGGCCGGGTGGAGATTCGCGATGACATCGATCCCGAGCTGATTCGCCAGGTGTTGCTGGAACTGGCGGCGGGCAACGCCGCTTGAGGCCGGCGGTGGCACGCCAGCCTCAAGCACGAAAATCCACTGCCGCGCCCTGCGCTCCGAAATGGGCCACAAAGGCCCCCAGGGCCATGGGCCCGCAGCGGCGCTGCCAGCCGATCTGCTCGCCGTAACAGCGCCAGCACTGCAAGCGCAGGCCCGCGCCGCCGGCGGGCGCCAACCCAAGCCGATAGCGATAGGCGACCTTTCCATCCCATCTCTCCTCCCCCAGGGGCCCCAAGGGGGCGGGCCCCAGGGAGGCCGGCGCGGTGCGCAGGCAGGCAACGGCAAAATGGGTCGGTTCCGCCGCGCTGGCCAGCGCCGTCTCAAACCAACGGGCCGCCCGCTGCGGATCGCCAGCATCGACCAGCAGCAGATCCCGCAGCGGCGCTCCCAAGGGCCCGGGGGGGAAGCCACGGAACTCGATGATCGCGGGCACCGCTAGCAGGGATTCGGGCGCTTCTACCACGGGCCCCGGAGACCTGGATGCCGTGATCACAGCTGCCACGGGCACAGCTGCCATTTCCACAGGCGGGAGAGGCAGGGGCAGGGTCACGGAGAAGACAGCGGCTGCTTCTTCAGTGCCACCACCGTGACCAGGGGCTATTGACGCGGTTTTCCGGCCCCAGTGATCCCCCTTTCAGCCCGCCGGCCCCAATCGTCCCCTTCTCACCCCTCCGGCTCCCGCAAAAAACGGGGCGTCTGGGCGCTGGCGGCGGCCCCACGGCCCAGGGCGATCCAGCGAAACTCGCCAAGCCCCGCCGGATCCACCAGGCGCAGCAGGGCTTCACGGCGGGCCAACCGCTCGGCCAGATCACCGCTGCCATGCTGCTGCAGGCCATGGAGGGCCCCCGCCAGCCCCAGGGCCAGCAGGGCCTGACCCTGGCGGCATTGGCCCAGCCCCTGCCAGCCAGCCGCAGCGGCGGCCCGCTCCAGGCTTTCCAGGCAGAGATGGGCCGTGAGGTCCCAATGGCCCGGTTGGCGCAGGGGATCCGGGCTGGCCTGCTGGCCCTGGTACGCCATCAACGTGCCGGACGACCGTTGGGGGCTGTAGTAACGGCGAGCCTCCAGGGCGTAGTCCACCACCAGCAACACCCCCTCGGCTAGGCCGGCCGCGGCGGCCCCCAGCCAGGGTTCAAGCCCAGGGTGCAGCTCACTGCACCAACCCGGCGGCCGACCTGGGGCCGGCGCTGCAGCCGCCAGGCCCAGGGCCTCCAACTGGGCCAGGGCCCAATCAGCCACGGCCGCTCCCGGCGCCAGCACCAGGTCGCCCGTCGCTTCCAGGGCCACCAGTTGCTGGCGCCAGAGGGCCCCATCCCAAACCAGCCGCTCCACCGCCAGGGCATCCAGCACCTCATGGGCGAGCATCACGCCCCGCAGCGGCCTATCGGCTAGCTCCTGCCAGTCGCACCAACGCACCGGTAGGGGCGCCCCCGCCAGCCGTTGCCGCTGGCGAGCGGCCATGCCGGCATTGGGTTCCACCAGCACCAGCTCAAGCCGGGCCGCCAGCGCCGGCCAGCCGAGGGCCAGGGCAGCAGCGAGCTGGCGGGCCAGATCACCCTCGCCCGGACCGGTCTCGATCAGGGCCAGGGGACCGGGTCCCAACGCCTGCAACCATTCGGCCAGCTGGGGGGCCAGCAGGTCTGCGAAGGCGGGGCCCAGGGAGGGAGAAGTGGCGAAATCCCCCAGGGGGCCCACCCGCAGGCGGCCGGTGCCATAGGCGCCGTGGTCCGGATCATGCAGAGCCCATTCCATGAAGGTGCGAAACGGCACCGCCCCCCCAACCGCCTGCAGCCGTTGGACCATCCAGGCCGGTGCCAGCCTGGCTTCGGGACCCTGGCGGCCATCAGGAGACTCAGAAGGAGTTCTTTCTGAAGAGGTTGTTAAAGAATCCATCGGCACGCGATCGGAGCCATCAGCCATGAGAATGCTGCTCGACGCTGCGTTGATGCCATGGCAAATAGCCTGGGCCGTTTTCTGCCCCAGTGGCCCCTGCGCCTGGCGGCGATGCTGCTGCTGCTATTGGGCTTGCTGCTGCCGGCCGGGGCATCGGCCTGGGCCTACGACAACCCCGACCTGCTGCCCGACCACGCCACGCCCGTGATCGATCTGGCCCACAACCTGACGGACGGGCAACGCAGCAGCTTGGAAAGCGAACTGGATCGCTTTGAGCAGAGCAGTGGCTGGAAGTTGCGCGTCCTGACCCAATACGACCGCACACCAGGCCAGGCGGTCAAGGATTTTTGGAAACTGGATGAGCGCAGCCTGCTGCTGGTGGCCGATGAACGGGGCGGCAACCTGCTCAATTTCAACGTCGGCGATGCCCTCTTCGCCCTGATGCCCCGCACCTTCTGGGTCGAGCTCCAGACCCGCTACGGCAACCAGTATTACGTGCGCGAGCATGGCCGCGACGGGGCCATCCTCGATGCCCTCCATTCGGTGCAGGGCTGCCTTGAGAAGGGCGGCTGCCAGGTGGTGCCGGGCCTCCCAACCGAGCAATGGGTGCTGACGCTGTGCACCTCCATCCTGGGGGGCCTGATCGTGGGCTTTGCCGCCTACCCCCGCCAGAACAGCGATCGGCGCATCGAATGGGCCTGGGTGCTGTTGCTTTCACCCCTCTGGGTGATTCTGTTTGGCATCTTTGGCGTGGCGCCGATCGTCACCCGCACCAACGACTGGCTGCCCTTGGCCCGTAATGCCCTTGGCTTTGCCGGCGCGGCGGTGGTGGCCTACCTGTTGGCCCAACAAATTTTGTCCCGGCCACCGGCCCAGGACCGCCCCGGTAACTGAACCAGAATCCTGAGTCAGAAACCTGGGGCAGGATCCTGAGGGATGGATCCTGATGGATGGATCAACCCCAGCAACCTGGGGCTGTCATTAAAAAACCCGCTCCCCTGCTGATTGGCAAGGGGGGCGGGTTTTTGACTGGCTAAAGGGATGAAACCTTGATGGGGTCAGGGATTGACGCCAGTCTCTGCGGCACTGATGCCCTTGAGCCGGCAGCTGAGCGAATCATCCCGGCAGGTAGGGGCTGATGGACGCACAGCGACCCGCTCCCAAACACCTTGTTGGCCCCCTCCGGCGCGAATCTGGCTGAGGTTGTTTTCGTAGAAGTTTTTCAGATCTTCAAAGCGCTTGACGGGCTGTCCGTAGAAGCTGGCTCCCTGGAGGGTGGGGAAAGAGGCCCACTCCGGCGCAAGCAGGGCGGTCAGCTCAGGGGTCAATTCACCGCGATCGGCCAGGGGCAGGGCCCCGCGGCGCTGAATCAGAAACAGGGCCGCCTGGTCCTGGGCTTCGGCGTGGAAGCCCCGCAATCCCAGGGTGCGGGAGGCCAGGGCCCAGGTGAAGGGCATGAACTGGTAGGCACCGGCTGCGGCGCTGGCGTAGCGGCTGGAATACATCACCCTGTTGGGGTGGTATTTGAGGGACGGCATCAGGGAACCACCGAACATGATGCGGTAGCCAACTTCGTGGCCCTGGGCCCAGGTGCCTTCGGCGAAGCGAATCGTGTTGAGCAGGGCCCGCCGCTCAGGAGTAATTGCGTAGCTGAACGGACCAGCCGGCAGGGGGGGCAGCATGGCCACCTGGGAAAAGGGGCGCGGCGCCGGGTTGGGGTTCCATTCACTGGAAACTTCCCTGGCCATGGCTGGCCCAGAGAACATCAGGCCAGCGGCAGAAATGAGCAGGCAGGCCAGACGGGAATGCTGGTTGATCGACAAAACAATTTCAAGCAAGAGGACGTTCCGACGCCTGATAACCGGTGAGGAGGCAGGAGGGGTCGGATTTCAAATCGAGCCCGAATAAGGAAAAGCACCTAAGGAAGAGGAGTGCTAAGGAACTTTTCCCTTGCAGCGCAGAGCTCGAGAGGTCGTACAAAAATCAATCAAAGGATGCGCCAATTTGCTTAACAATCTTCGCGTAGGCCATCTTATTTGTGACGGTTACACAAGTGTCCACATGTATCAAGAATTACCTGAAGGCTTGTAATCACTGTGATCAAGCGGAGTTCCCAGGCTTTGTTACACAGAATTTTTAAACTTGTGATCCTCAACCATAGGAATCTCTGATCTCCCCTCCGCCAGGGCCGCCAGGGCGGCTGCCGCCTGCGCGGCCCCAGCCAGCGGTAGGGGGCCCTGCTGCGGCGGCAGCAGGGGTTGATCCAGCTGCCAGTCCCCGGCGTAGAAGGCCGCTTGGCTCAGGCAACGGTGCTGGGCGTGGCGCCGCAGATCCCTCTCCAGCACCGCCGCTTCGGCGAAACCATGGCGCTCGACCACGTGCAGGCCAACCCCCTGGCTCATCGCCTCACAGAAGCTGCTGAAGCCGGGCTTGGTGATCATTCGATCCACCAGGGGCATGACATCCAACGGGCGGCAATCGGCGGGCAGCACCCGGCCGTTGCTGACGGTCGCCAAGCCGGGATCGGGCCCGATGAAGACATGATCGGGCCAGCGGTTGAGCGCGGCCGGATCGATCGCCAGCCCCAGGCCGCCAAAACAGAGCAGCACATGGCGCTGCCGATCTGGCCCCAAAGCGAGCCGCTCGGCCAGGGGAGCCGCCGCCAGCCGCGGCCGCGAGCAAACGACCCCCAACTGGACCTCGCTCAGGCCCCAATCCATCGGCATCGCCAAAGGGCAGTGCAGCAGCAAGCTGCCGCGGCCATAGAGCTCACGGCAGTGCTGGGCCCAGGGGGCGAAGGCCGGTCCCATGGGCCCATAGATCGCCTCCCAACCAAAACTGGCCAACCAGGCGAGGGGGGCGCCGAGCCGTTCGGCCAGCAGGGCCGCCGCTGGAGGCACATCCGCCATGATCAACACCGGCTCGGCCTGGGCCCGCAGCCAGGCCAGCTCCTGATCCAGCTGGGGTGGTAGGTCTTGTTCCAGCTGTTCCAAGGCCCGCAACGTGGCCTCGGCATCGGCGCCGAGGGCATCGGCCTGGAGCACACCCACATCCCAGCGACAAGGCCTCAGCTCGTAGCGCACCGGGCCCATGGCCAGCCGCAGGAAGGAATCAGGCAGGGCCGTGGACAGCACCAAGCGCCAATCGGGGCGCAGGGCCGCCAATTCGGCCAATACGGCCACCGAACGGGAACCATGGCCGAAGCCGTGGGCACTGATGCAGGCGTAAATCAGCATCGAGGCAGTAAGGCAGCGGCGGGGTCGCGGTCGCCCTGACCACTTGGTGGCACAGGCGAAGCGACAAGGGCAAGGGGATCGGCAGCCGGCGGCGCCTTCCAGAGCGTCTGTTCATAGAGCAGGTCACCGCTGCTGCCAAACCAGCGATGGGAGGCCTCCAACAAGCATCCGGCGGCATCGAACTCCACCCAGCTGAAATGGTGCAGCGCCCGGCCGAGCTGGTCGACACCATGGCGCGGCACGCAGGCCGCATTCAGATAGGCCGTGCCCCGACCATCGATTCGAAAACTACGCCGCTCGCCTCGCCCCCGGCGCAGGGCATGGTGCATGTGGCCGAACACCACCAGGGGAAGCCGCCGCTGTTGCTGGATCTGGTGGATCGCCAGCGCCAGATCCAGGTCGCCCCAATCCCGGGCCGGCAACTTCCAATCCCGCCCGCACAGGTCGGCCGCCTCGCTGCCCAGGCCAGTGGGACCGCAATGGGCCAGCAGCACCAGCGGCAGGGCCGGATCGGCCGCCATGGCGGCTGAACGAATTCTCTCGGCGGATTCATGCAGGTTGAACGGCCCGTAAACCGAGCGCACGGCCTGGGAAACCCTGAAACCACCGCCGGCGGTGCCCGGCCGGGCCCCAACCACCGCTAAACCCGGCGGCCGCAGTTCGCGCAACCGCCAACCGCAGTGGCGTTCTCCCAGCATCTCCAGCTGCTGTTCGAGGCGGCGGCCACTGGGGTCCTTGCCGCTGTCGTGGTTGCCGAGCACGCAGGCCAGGGGAATCTCAACCTGTTGCAGCAGGGCGGCAATGCGCTGGCGCCCCTCACTGAGGTCACCAACCACCAGCAAGGCATCAGGCCGCAACCAGCGCAACAGCTCATGGTCCTGGTGATTCCACTGGTCGTGGATGTCCCCGGCAATGGCCAGCCTTAGAACCGCCCGGGGGTCACTGGGCACGCGGCTGGGGCAGAAGAACAACCAAATCCCTGACTTCCTAGGGTGAGTGCATCCTGCCTGAACCAGGGAGTCGGATGGTCTTCACCCAGACCGCAAGCCCGCCAGCTGCGAGCGGTGG
>JBIIRU010000135.1:0-6928 GCA_044341355.1 Cyanobium sp.
GGCCGGCCGCACCGACCATGGCGCCAGCCACGATCAGTAGCTGGCTGCCCACCACAAAGCCGGCGGCGGCGGCGGCCACCCCCGAATAAGAATTAAGCAAAGAGATGACCACCGGCATGTCGGCGCCGCCGATCGGCAGGGTGACGCCGATACCCAGCAGGCTGGAGCTGATCACCAGCAACCACAGCGGCAGACCGGCGGGATCACCGGGCAGCAGCACGGCCCCGATCAGGGCCGCCACCGCCAGGGAGATGTTGACGACGTGGCGCAAGGAGCTCTGGGTCCAGGCGGGGGTGCTGAGCCAGCCCTGCAGCTTGGCCATCGCCACAATCGAGCCGCTGAAGGTGATCGCTCCGACAAACACCGAGATGGCGATCGACACCAAGGCCACCATGTCGGCGCCGTCGGAATCAAACAGGGCCACACCAACGGCCACCAGCAAGGAGGCCAGACCGCCGCAGCCATTAAACAGGGCCACCACTTCGGGCATGGCCGTCATCGGCACCCGCAGGGCGGTAACAACGCCAGCCAGGCCACCGGCGGCGGTGCCGGCGGCGATCCACAACCAGGCCATCGGCCCCGGACGGATTTCGATCAACAGGCCCAGCACGGCCAGGCCCATGGCCACCGCCGCCAGCTGGTTGGCGCCGCGGGCGGAGCGCACCTTGGAGAGGCCCTTGATGCCCAGGCCCAGCAGCAGCACCGCCACCAGGTCGATGCCATCGGTCAGTAATTCAGTCGACATCAATTGTCTCCCTTGCGGCGGAACATGGCGAGCATGCGGTCGGTGACCAGGAAGCCACCAACCACGTTGTAAAGGGCGAAGCCCAGGGAAAGGGAGCCGATCAACAGCAGGGCCTGGTTATCACCGGCCTTCTGGATGAGGGTGAGCGAAGCCAGCACGGTGATGCCGCTGATGGCGTTGGCGCCGGACATCAGCGGCGTGTGCAGGGTGGGGGGCACCTTGCCGATCAGTTCAAGACCCAGCAGGCTGCCGAGCAGCAACACCCACAGGGCCTGGGAAAGGGCACTCATCACGAACCTCCGTTGCGGGAACCATTGGGATAGACGACATCCTCACGACGGCAGACGCCGCCGTGGGTGAGCAGGCAGCCGTCGAGGATCGGATCCTCGGGATCGAGGCGCAGCCCCTCATCGGCCAGCAGGTGCTCGATCAGGGCGGCCACGTTGCGGGCATAAAGGGCGCTGGCGTGGTTGGGGACGCTGGAGGGCAGGGCATCAGCACCAATGAGTTGCACGCCGCGGCGCTCGACCGTCTGGCCGGCGACGGTGCCGAAGCAGTTGCCGCCCTGGGCCACCGCCAGATCGACGACCACGGCGCCGGGCCGCATGCCATCAAGCATCTCCTCGCTGATCAGCCGTGGCGCCGTGCGGCCCGGCACCTGGGCGGTGCAGATCACCATGTCGGCGAGGGCGAGCTGGTCGGCCAGTTGCTGGCGTTGGGCCGCCAGGAAGGCCTCACTGGCGGCCTTGGCATAGCCGCCCTCCTCAGCGGGCTTGTCCTCCAGTTCGGGCGGATCAATGAAGCGACCCCCCAGGGATTCCACCTGCTCTTTAGCGGCGGGGCGCACATCGGACACGTAGACCACGCCGCCGAGCCGCTTGGCGGTGGCGAGGGCCTGCAGGCCGGCCACACCGGCCCCCAGCACCAGAACCCGCGAGGGCTGGATGGTGCCGGCGGCCGTCATCAGCATCGGCACGTAGCGATCGAGGGCGGCAGCGGCCAGCAGCACCGCCTTGTAGCCGGCGATGTTGGCCTGAGACGAGAGCACATCCATGCTCTGGGCGCGGCTGATCCGGGGCAACAGTTCCAGGGCGATGGCCGAGGCCTCGCGGCCGTTGAGGGTCTCGGCCAGGTGGCTGGCGCCATAGGGCGACAGCAATCCCACCAGCAGGGCGCCCGGCCGCAGCCGCTGCAGGCTTTCGGCCGGTGGCGCCTGTACACACAACACCCCATCAACCTCTTCCCAGGGCAGGCCCTCCTCCGGCCCCAGCTCGGCCCCGACGGCCAGAAAATCGTCATCCCGGAACCCAGCCGCCGCACCGGCCCCCTGCTGCACCTTGACGCTCACGCCCTTGCCCAGCAGGCGCCGCACGGTTTCGGGCGTGGCGGCCACCCGCTTTTCACCGGGGGAGTGCTCCCGCGGCACCAGAAATCTCACCAAGGATCCACCTGACACAGGCCCAAACCATTAGTAGGCAAGACCGGGGCTCCCACAAGCAAAACCGCCACCTATGTGCGGAGTCGCGCACCGGGGGGCTGGTTGGCGGCGGAGATAGACCCCTCACGCAACCTAGAAGACCTGATCGATTTCCAGGGCACAGGGGATCTGACAGCCTGGTTAGCGGCCGCGGCTTGATCAGCGGCCAAAATGGCCAGCCATCAAGCGCATCGCCTTCCACTACGCGCCAGCTGCCACCATGTCTTCGGGACCCATGGGCCGATCCCGTTGCAGCACAAAATCGACTTCGCGCCTGGGTTTTCTTAGGCTCTACGAACAAACAACAGCATGGCCATGGCTGCAGCGATACCTATAGCTGCCCAGCTTCTGCAGCGAAATTGCCTGCACCTGGAACATACCTTGATTCAGCCTGTGAGCAAGGCCCTGGCCGTCGTCGTACTGCTGGCCGGAGCTTGGGTGGGCCCCACTAACGCAGCCCCGCTGGCCTGCAAGGGGCCCGCCCATATCCACACAGGCGATGCCGCCACCATCGCCCGCCAGCTGAAGGCAACGGGGAAGAAGGTGCTTACCTTCGTGGGCTATTCGGGGGCCGGTTATCAAGATCCTGATGCCCTGATTCGCGAAGCCAGCCGCATCCTGGATCGCCATGCTCCGGCGCGCACCTTGATCAATATCGGCGGCACCGACGAAGGCATTGGCCAGATCTACGCATTGGCAAAGGGGAAAGGGTTCGAGACCCTGGGCATCGTCTCGAGTCTGGCCCGCCAGGAGCAACTTCCCCTCTCTCCCTGTGTGGACATGGTGTTCTTCGTGCCGGATAGCACCTGGGGAGGCGAGCTGCCGCAGGGCAAGGGATTGTCGCCCACATCCAGCGCCATCGTGCGCAGCAGCGACGCATTGGTAGGCATCGGTGGTGGCGAAGTCGCCCGCGACGAACTACTCGCCGCCCGTCGAGCCGGCAAGCCGGTGACGTTCATTCCTGCCGACATGAACCATCAGCTGGCCCGCGAGAAAGCCCGCAGCAAGGAGCAGCCGGAGCCAACAGAGTTTGGCGGGGCGGCGGCGGCGGTGCTGGCGGCGGCACAGTGAGCCGAGTCGATTTAACCCATCTGTAACCCTTAGCCGCCCATTAGCGGCCTGCAGAGATATCCCAAGAACACGACAACAGTTCTCTTACGCTATCTGACGCTACGAGCTTCACCATGGCCACGATCCGGTTGCTTTCCGTAGGGTCTCGTGGTGATCTCCAACCTTACCTGGCGATTTTGCTGGAATTGCAGCGGCGTGGGCATGCGATTCAGTTAATCGGCAGCATCAACTTCGAGGCGATTGCCACGGCGCACGCCATTCCATTTGTGCCGCTGCCTGGCGATTACAGGCAACTGCTGGCATCGAAGCAGGGGCTGGAGCTGATGCGGGGCAAGCCCGTGAAGCTGGTCTCTAACCAACTGCTGGAGGCAATGCTGACAACAGCCGCTGCGGCGATGGCCGGCACCGATTTGTTGTTGGTCACGCCGCTGGCCCTGTGGGGATATCACCTGGCCCAGCCGACCCGCCGCCGCCCCGCAGGATTGGTCAGCGACTGAAACGGCGGCTGAACAGGTTGAGATATCACAGCGTCAGCCTCTTGAAGTGGCGCCAGGACAGCGGCGTCATCCAGGCCTGGCGCCGCAACAGGGGCCTGGCGCCACTGCCCTGGGGTGGGGCGCGATGCTCCAGGCTCAAGCGCAAGCCCTGGAGCCCCCCGCATGAGCCACGATGTCTTGCCGCCAATCGCCGGCCGTGAAGCGGAAATCCTCGCCCTGGTGCAGCAACAGCAGCCGGCCGTTGCAAGGCAGACGCCTCTAGCTCTGGAGTCGATCCGCTCGGTCTTTGCCTGTGCCCTGCATATGCATCAGCCGACGATCCCAGCCGGGGCCCAGGGGGAGCTGATCGGCCATCTGCAGTACATGTTCGAGCATCCCGGCGAAGGCGACAACCACAACGCCGAGGCCTTTGCCCACTGCTACAAGCGCATGGCGGAGATCCTGCCCCAGCTGATCGCGGAGGGCTGCGACCCGCGCATCATGCTGGATTATTCCGGCAACCTGCTCTGGGGCTTCGAGCAGATGGGCCGGCAGGACATTCTTGAGGCGCTGCAACGGCTCGCTTGTGATGCCAGCCTGCAACCCCATGTGGAGTGGCTGGGCACCTTCTGGAGCCATGCCGTGGCCCCCTCCACCCCGATTCCCGACCTGAAGCTGCAGATCTTGGCCTGGCAGCACCATTTCGCCGCCCTGTTTGGCAGCGAGGCCCTGCGGCGGGTCAAAGGGTTTTCGCCACCGGAGATGCACCTGCCCAACCACCCCGACACCCTCTACGAATTGGTGCGGGCCCTCAAGGAGTGCGGCTACCGCTGGCTGCTGGTGCAGGAACACAGCGTTGAAAACCTCGATGGCACCAGCTTGCGCCAGGAACAAAAGCTGATCCCCAACCTGCTGCAGGCCCGCAACTCCAGGGGCGAAACGACCTCAATCGTGGCGTTGATCAAAACCCAGGGCTCCGATACCAAGCTGGTGGGCCAGATGCAGCCCTACTACGAAGCCCTGGGGCTGGGCCGTCAGGAGCTGGGGGGAATAGCGGTGCCGGCGATCGTCACCCAGATCGCCGACGGAGAAAATGGCGGCGTGATGATGAATGAATTCCCGCCGGCCTTCCTGCAAGCCCACCACAAGATCGCCCGGCCGGAGGGCGGCCAAAGGGAAACGGTGGCGATCAACGGCAGCGAATATCTGGGGTTGCTGGAGGCCGCCGGGGTGCGAGAAGGCGATTTGCCGGTGGTTCAGGCGGTGCAGCAACACAGGCTGTGGCAGCACCTGGATGGCCCCCCGACGCCTGAAAGCGTGGCTGCGGCGATCGCCGAGCTGCAGGGGCAGGATCCGCCCCTCTCAATGGCGGGGGCCTCCTGGACCAACAACCTGAGCTGGGTGGAGGGCTACGCCAATGTGCTGGAGCCGATCCATAGCCTCAGCGCCCAATTCCATCAGCGCTTTGACGCCCTGGTAGCCCAGGATCCGACCGTCACCCAAACCGAGCCCTATCAAAGGGCGCTGTTGCACCTATTGCTGGTGGAAACCAGCTGCTTCCGCTACTGGGGCCAGGGCACCTGGACCGACTACGCCCGCGAGCTGCACCGGCGCGGGGTTGGGGCGCTGCAGGGATCACCTGTCCTATAGCCAGCGATCTTTAATTTTGACAAAGTTCAACGCGGTGAATGGTCTGTTTACATGGTTGATCGATCCTGCGGCGTGAATATCCAGCTCGACCTGTATGACATCCAACTTTCCCTAGACGGTGCCCGCATTTGTAGCTAAGATGCCCAACACACAAACGCCAAGTCTTTTCACCCTGGGCCAGCCAGTTTCCTTCTTGAAACAGGCTCCATTTAGTGTTGCCTAGGTCGATCTCAAGACTCGGCCCGATCTGACTCCGCCGGAGTGTCGGCCTGGGTGTACGGCGCCACACCATATATAGTGTGGCCACAACCATAAGGAGACATGCCTGATGCAAGACATCATGATCAAGCTGGAACGCCCTTTTGTGGAAGAACTGCTGGGGCGATACGAAAATCTGATCAGCAAAGACTTCCCCAGCTATCGAAACCACGTTTATCGCACGATCACATATGCAATGCATTTTCTAGGCAATGCCGAAGAGCATGAAAAACTGGTCGAGGCTGCATTCGTTTACCATGACATCGGCTTATGGACAGACCATGAATTGGCCTATCTGGAGCCATCAGAGGCTGTGGCGATAGCCGACAACAAGAAATATGGACTGGGCTTAGATCCAAGCTTGTTGCGTGCAGCCATCCATTGGCACCACAAGATATTTCCCTACACCGGACCTCACAGAGAAGTGATTGAGGCCTGCCGTAAGGCCGACTGGATCGATGCTTCAAAGGGATTACTTCGCAAGGGCATGGGGAGAGAGCAAATCAAAAAAGTAGAAAGCGCGTTCCCAAACCTGGGCTTCCAAGAAACATTGCTGCGACTTGCCAAAGATTATGGGGGCTCAACACTTGTTGGGGGCATTAAGGTTACTTTGGGCATCGTAAAATGGTAAACGAGCCCATAGCGTGGACCAACAATTAATGGGGGACCCGTGCCAGTTTCCCCCGTCACACCATTTAACTCGCCAGCAGCTTGGTGACCATGCCCCGGCCCGTTGATTTGCCCGTTGATTTGATCGTCTGCCACGGCATCGTCGTCACCATGGACCAGCAGCGGCGGGTGCTGGCCGATGGCGCCATTGCCGTCAGCGATGGCCGCATCGTCGCCGTTGATGACGCCGCCAGCGTGCTGGCGGCCTACAGCGCCGCTGAGCAGATTAACGCCACTGGCCAGGTGGTTCATCCAGGCCTGATCAATGGCCATACCCATGGGCCGATGGAACTGTTTCGGGGCCTGGCCGATGACGAGCTGCTGGATGACTGGCTGCAGCACACCATCTTTCCAGCCGAAGCTCTCAACGTCGATGAAGCCTTTGTGCGCACGGGCATGCGGCTGGCCCTGGCCGAAATGATCCGGGGTGGCATCAGCTGCTTCGCTGACATGTATTACTTCGAATCCGCCGTCGCCGCTGAAACTGCCCGGGCCGGCCTGCGGGCGGTGCTGGGGCAGGTGGTGATCGATTTTCCCGCGCCTGACAATGCCAGCCAGAGCGAGGCGATGACCTGCGTGGAC
>JBIIRU010000152.1:0-6364 GCA_044341355.1 Cyanobium sp.
AGGTGGCGGTGATGCTGGCTTCGATCGGTTCGCCGATGGCGACCACCACCGTGTCGACTTCCAGGGCCCCTGCCTCGCGCAGGGCCTCCTCATCGGTGCAGTCCACCACCCTGGCTTCGATTGCGGGATCGATCAGGCTGACGGCGTCAATGGCGCGCTGGTTGGCATCGATAGCCAACACCGAAGCACCGTTCTGGGTCAGTTCATCGCAGACCGCCGATCCGAACCGTCCCACCCCGATCACCGCAAAGGTGCCCTGGACTTCCGCTTCCTTTGGCCCCCAGGGCCACCAGTTGTTGCTTGCTGTCATTGGCTCAGGAATTTAGAGGAAGAGATCGGCGCGGGGGTAACCGACCCTGGACTGGGGACGGCTGCCGTAGAGGGCTGAGAGCAACAGCATGATGCCAATCCTGCCCACGAACATGCCCACAATCAGCACCAGCTGGCCCCAGCGGTTCAAGTTGGCGGTCACCCCGACATCAAGGCCGACGGTGCAGAAGGCCGACATGCAGGTGAACAGCTTCTCAAGGAAGCTGAAGGACTGGCCGCTCGGTGCCCCACCGGCCGTGGGGCCGATGCCGAGCAGCAGGGTCATCATGACCACGAACAGCCCCGAGGCCAGGGCTACACCCACAGCCTTGAGCACGATGTCGCCGGCAAGCTCGTGCTTGTGAATGATCACCGACTTGCGTCCTTCCAGGGTGGAGCGGGTGGCCCCCATCAGCACGGCGAAGGTGGTGGTCTTGATCCCACCCCCGGTGCCGCCGGGGCTGGCACCGATGAACATCAGCACGATCATCAGCAGCAGGCCCGCATCCGAGAGCGTCTCGATTGAGAGCGGCACCGTGTTGAAGCCGGCGGTGCGGGTGGTGATCGACTGAAACAGGGTGACCTGCAGCTTTTCCCAGAGGCTGAGGGAATGCACGACCCCATCAGGCGCGAACCTTTCGGTGAACAGCAAGCCCAGGGCCCCCAGCACGATCAACAGCAAAGTGCTGCGCAGCACCAGGCGTGTGTGCAGACTGAGGTGGCGCAGCGGTTGCCGAGAGAGGCGTTTGCGCCAGAGCTGCCAGACTTCGTTGGTGACGCGCCAACCGATGCCGCCGCTGACGATCAATGCGCCAATGACGCCGTTGACGATGGGATTGGCCTTGTAGCCCACCAGGTTGTCGCTCCAGAGACCGAAGCCAGCGTTGTTGTAAGCACTGATGCAGTGAAACATTGCCGCCCAAAGTCTTTCGGCGTGGTTGCTGATGTCGGTGAACCCGAAGGTGTAGAGAATTAATGTGCCTGCACCCATAAAGCAACCGGCGGCGATCAGGATCTGGTTGAAGGTGGGACCGATGCCGCCGACGCCGAACTCATCTAGGGCCCGTCCCTTGTCGAGGCGTAGCCGCAAACCGGAGCGACCCTGCACGAAACCCTGCAGAAAGGTGGTGATCGCCATCAGGCCGAGGCCACCGACGACGATCAAAGCGGCCAGGGTCACCTGCCCGAAGAAGGTGAGGTCCTTGCCCACATCAATGATCGAAAGCCCAGTTACGGTAAGGGCCGAGGTCACCGTGAACAGGGCTTGCCAGAGACCCACATCGTCAGTGGAACAGAGGGGAGAGGCCAGCAGCAGGGTGCCAGCGGCAATCAGCAGGGCACCGGTGATAACCGTGAACTGCGGCACCGAGAGGCGATGGCGCCAGCGCAGCAGGCGTACCCCCAGGGCTTCAAGCGATCTCGATGGCATCAATTCGGGGGCGTTGGTCCACTGTGAATGACCTCAGATCAAATAACCACCAGACACCTTAATATTGGTGCCGGTGATGTAGGCGCTTTCTGGATCGACCAGGAACAGCACCGCCCTGGCGATTTCGGCCTCGCTGCCGTAGCGGCCGGCGGGAATGCGCTCCAGGGGGGGTTTGCGTTCGGAGTTGTCGAGGGTGCCGGGCGAAACGCCGTTGACGGTGATGCCGTGGGGAGCCTCGGTGACGGCCAGGGTGCGGGTGAGCATCAGCACCCCCGTCTTGCCGATCTTGTAGGAGGTGAGGGCCGGCACCGAGCTGTGGCTGTCGGCATCCACATCAATCAGGTTGACGATGCGGCCGAAGCCCTGCTGGCGCATCAGCGGCAGCACCGCCCGGCAGGCGTGATAGGTGATGTGCAGGGTTTGCTCCACCCCCGCGTGCCATTCGGCCACGCTGAGGTCATCAAGGCGTTTCCAGATGATGCCACAGGCGTTGTTGACCAAAATATCCAGGCGGCCAAAGTCTGCGGCCGCTTGGCTGAAGGCCGCTTGGGTGGCTGCGGCATCGCCCAGGTCGGCCTGCACCACCTTGGCCCGGTGGCCGAGGGAGCTGATTTCCTGCACCACTTGCTCGGCTTCGGTCTGGCTGTGGTGACAGTGCACCAGCACATCGGCGCCGGCGGCGGCCAGGGCCAGGGCGATGCTGCGACCGGTGCGGCGTCCGGCGCCGGTGACCAGGGCGACCCGCCCCTGCAGGGGTGCTGTTGTCATCGGGTTTCGATCGTTTCGGCTTGGCGCAGTTGGTTGATCAGGTCTGGATGGTGGGTGCGGATCACATCGGGGCCGGCATAGAGCACGTTGGAGGCAAACAGGATGCGGGCCAGCCGCTCGGGCTTGCGGGCCGCATAAAGAAGAATCGGACAGCCCAGCACCCGCAGCCGATCCAGGTTCCAGAGCACGCCGTTCTGCAGTTGCACCTTGGCGTAGTCATCGGTGGCAGGGTGAATGATGCCCAAGTTGGGGTCGATGATCACCTCCTTTACTCCTGCTGCCCGCGCCTGCTCCACCCGGGGACCGAGGTGATCCAGCAGGCCCTGCAGCCGGTAGGGCACCGGATCGGCATCCCGCATGCGGTAAGCATCGCCGTAGGGCATGTAGGTGAGCATCAGGGAGGCACCGGCCCAGGCCACGGCCTCCAAAGCCTGCGGATCAAGGCTGGCGCCGGTGAAGTTGATGTCGGTGGCACCTGCCTGCAGGGCGAAGCGCACCGTGTCCGAACTCCAGGTGTCCACCGAAACCCGATAGCCCTCGGCCCGCAGGCGCCGCAGGGGGCCCTCCAGGCGCCGCTGCTCTTCGGTGTCGTCGATCATCGCCGCGGTCGGGGTGATCGAGCGGGCCCCCACATCAAGAATGCTGCAGCCCTCCTGGCTCAGCCAGGCGGCCCGTTCCAGCATTTGCGCTTCGGAGCCCACCACCGAGTCGCTGACCATCGACTCCGGTGACAGGTTGATCACACCAAGGAGTGTGGCGGGGCTCTGGGGGGACATGGGGGTTGGGGTCGGGGTTGGGTTCGGGAGGGTCAAGGAGGCGCGGATCAGGCTGTGGTGCGGTCTTAGCTGGCGTGGTCTTCGCTCACCGCCGCTCGCAGCCGCTCGAGGGCGTCGGGCTGGAGGCGAAGCACCTCATCCCAGGTGGGGGTCAGGGGGCGGTGGCTGTTTTCCTGAACGAAGTGTTGACCCGCTTCGAACAGGCTGTTGGTGAAGCAATCGACCGCCAGGGATTCGGCGCCCCGGTCGATGCTGAGTCCATTGATGGCGGCATCGGCAGCGTAGGAGTCCAGCAGGTCGAGCACGATCCGCTGGTAGGCACTGACAACCGTGCGTACCAATCCCAGGTCGAGCACCTGGCCCTGGGACGCCAGGCCGTTGAACAGGCTGGAGGCGATGTCGCGGCCCATGCGGGCCAGGCCCCGGTCCGCCGCCCCCGCTGCCAGGGGCTGGTGCTTGTGGTCGTAGCGCTCGGCGATGGCCACCTGACAAAGTTGGCGGGTGGAGTGGTCCCGGAACACCTCCGTGAGAATGCCGATCTCCAGGCCCCAGTCCGAGGGCAGGTGCAGCCGGTGGGCCGCCTCCATCCTCAGGGCGCATTCCCCGGCGAGGGGATAGCGGAAGCTGTTGAGGAAATCCAGGTAGCGGCTGGGGGGTAGGCAGCGCATCAGGGCCCGCAGCAGGGGCGTCACAAACAACCTGCTCACCCGTCCATATAGCAATCCCGCCTCGCTGATGCGGGGGTAATAAGCCTTGGCAAATACGAAGTTGGCCGTGGGGTGGATCACCGGATAGACGAGCCGCGCCAGGCTGCGGGTTTCAAAGGTCAATACATCGCAATCGTGCAGGGCCACCACCTGGCCGACGCCGGTGGCCTGGGCCAGCCCCAGACACAGCCAGATGTTGTGGCCCTTGCCCCGGTCGGCGGGGGCCAACCGCTGGGCGGCCAGGTCGGCCACCAGGGCCTGGACGCGGGGACCGTCATTCCAGATCACATGGTGCGGCTGGGGTAATCGGCTGAAGTAGCGGCGGGCGTGGCGGTAGCCCTCGCCATCGGCTTGATCCAGCCCGATGATGATCTCGGCCAGCCAGGGCAGCTCCGCCAGGCCCCGCACGATCGGATCGAGGGCGGGGCCCTGCAGTTCGGCATACAGGCAGGGCAGCACCAGGGTGATCGGCCGCTCGCTGGCGAAGTGCGCCACCTCGGCCATCAGGTCGGCGGCCGGCCGCCGGCCCAGCTCATGTAGCGAGGTGACGATGCCGTTCTGGAAGAAGTCACTCATGCCGAGGCCTGCGCTTGGCTCGACTCCAGGGCCGCCTCGACGGCTTCCAGCCAGGGGCCCGGTCCGCCCGCCGGCACCACGGTGCAGGGCCGGCTCAGGGCCAGCGGCGGCCGCTTTGCGGAGCTGAACACCAGCGCGATGTCGGCGGCTTCGAGCAGGCCCCGGTCGTTGTCGCTGTCGCCGCAGGCCAGCATCCTCCCCATGGCCGCCTGGCCCCCCAGCCACTGCCGCACCTGGGTCAGGGCCGTCGCCTTGTCGCAGGGGGGGCCGACGTGCACGAACTGGCCCCCCGACACCGCCCCCAGCCCATGGCCCGCCAGGGCCTGCTGCAGGCCGGCCAGTTTGTCGCTGCCGTCTTCCCAGAGCAGAGGGAGGGATGTCAGGCGCTGCCTCGCCAGGGCGGCCAGCCGGGTATCGAGGCCGGTGAGGGTGCTGATCGTGTCCAGGGGCAGCTCGTCGAACCGGCGGAAGCGGAACCCTCCCGCGCTCGCCAGCTCAGCCAGAATGGCGCCCAACTTGGTGAGGTCTCCGGCGGCGGCGATGGCGCCATAGGCCCCTTGCACCAGCAGCGGCGCCCCAGCCGCCTCGCCACCCGCTTCGCCAGCCGCCTGGGCAGGCCATTGGCCCAGGGGCCAGCCGATGCCGCCGCCGTTTTCAAAAATGAAGGGCTGGGGGGGCAGGCCGGCCTGCCGCTGCAGGTCCTCCATCTCGGCGAAGGTCTTGCTGGAGGCCAGCACGGTGATCAATCCCCTCTGGGCCAAGCGGCGCAGGGCATCGCCGGCCGCTGGAATCTGGGAGGGGTTCTCGATCAATGTGTGGTCCAGATCGGTGACGACCAGCCGTACCCCGAACCCTGGCCCTGGCCCGCCAGCGTCAGACACCGCTGGCCTTGCTCCGGGTCATGGCGATGGTGATCTGGCCGCTAAAACCTGGAATCGGTGGTGAAAGCTTGACCAGCTCGGAGTGGGCGCGGCGCACCTGGGCAAAGGCCAGCACCCGGTCCAGGATGGCGGTGTTGAGCCGTTCCAGGGTCTTGAAGCGGGCGGCGTCCATGACCGCCGTCACCTCAGCCACCACTTCGGCGTAGTTAAGCGTGTTCTCCAGCTGGTCGTTGGCGCCAGTGGTGGCCAGATCCAGCCAGAGGCTGAGATTGACCTCGAACCATTGGCCCAAGACCTGTTCTTCGGCGAAGAATCCCGTGTAGCCGTAATGGCGGATGCCGGAAATACGGATCAAATCGAGCCCAGCGGCCCCGTCGCCTGAAACCTCCATAGCCGTTGACCGCCCGCGCCGGAGTGCTTCTAGTGGAGCAGATTCTACTAGGCGGCTCGGGGACGGCGACTTATGGACGGCGGCTCAGGGACGGCGACTTACGGGCGGCGGTAGAAGGGGCGCTTGACCACCACCGCCGGCTCCGCCTTGCCGCGAATTTCCACCGCCAGCTCGCTGCCAACCTTGGCCGCGGCGGCGGGCACATAGGCCAGGGCAATCGCCTCCCCCAGGCTGGGGGACCAGGTGCCGCTGGTGATTTCTCCCACCGGCTCCCCGTTCAGCAACACCGGATAGCCATGGCGGGCGATGGCGCGCCCCTGCAGCTTGAGGCCCACCAGACGCTTCTGGACCCCGGCGGCGGTCTGGGCCTCCAGGGCGCCACGGCCGATGAAATCGGCTGGCATCTCCAAATGCACCAGCCAGCCCAGGCTGGCCTCCAGGGGGGTGGTGCTGGCATCCATATCGTTGCCGTAGAGGTGCATGGCGGCCTCCAGGCGCAGGGTGTCGCGGGCGCCGAGGCCACAGGG
>JBIIRU010000136.1:0-6901 GCA_044341355.1 Cyanobium sp.
CTCGGATGTGAAACGCAGCAGCGGCGACAATAGTTGGGTGGTAGCACCCTGCGAAAATAGCTCGATGCCAGGTAAAATATTTTCTAGACTAGTCAGTTTTGATTTTAGGTCAGAGCTGATTTGATTAGCCACCTCATCGGTGGCTTCTTTTGTGGGATCTATTGGGCAAATCCTTGGCGGCTTGGGGCTCCCGGCGACACCTGAAACCGTTTTGTTTGGTGAGCTTTTTATATGAGCTTTAAATCGAGATCAGCATAGTTGTTAACTGCTATGAAGTTACCGTTATCGGTCTCTGGGTTGTCCACTCTTTGGCTGAAGAGTACCTTGATTCCGGCTTCTGCGGCGGCAATTAACTCTGATTTTCGGTCACTAATAAACACTATCTGTTCTGGACTGCTCTTGAGGGCCTCGGCTATCTTGGTGTAGCTTTGACTGCTGACCTTGCTGCCAATGTTAGTATCAAACCAACTGCGAAAAAGGATGCTTAGGTCTTCGTAGCTGCTATGGCGATACAGTAGTTTTTGGGCATTGATCGATCCAGAGGAATAAGTTGATAGTTCAAGTCCAGCACTGTGCCATCTCCCAAGGGCCTCTGGCACGTCTGCATACAGAGGGGCTTTGAGGAGGCCTTGATCGTAGCCTTGGCGCCAAATGAGTCCCTGAAGTTCTTTCAGTGGTGTGAGCTTGCGATCTTTTTCAATCAGCCAGCCCAAATAGCTCACGGCGGCTTTGGAATCATTTTGGCAATATCTTTGCCTTAGGGCTGCGGCCTCATTATCTGTGTCTTTATCCCAGGCCTCAAAAACCTGAATAAGGAGCTCTTGAACAATTGGATTCTCTGCCTGATCAGCCAGAAATGCTGGCATTTGTTGTTTTGCGTAGGGGAAAAGGACTTCTCCGACAAAGCTCACGGGGCAAGTGGTGCCTTCGATATCGAGCAAGACATGTTGGAGACCTGTGATTGTGATCATGCTTTGGTCACCTCTGCAAGGCAAATGCTCTTCAATTGCAGCTCGCGCCAATGCTGCTCCAGTAAAAATTCCAGGATTTCCAGATGGCGTTTTGCCATGGCCAAGTCGTCTCCCCAAGCGTAGAGGCCATGACCACTGATCAAGATGCCAAAGGGTGCATCGGCCAAAATGCTGAGGGCAAGTTGGCTGAGCCGCTCTAAATCCTGATCATTGGGCAGCACGGGGATCGAAATCTGTTGCTCATGGCTGCGGATTCCTTGCAGACCTTTCAACATTTCCAGCCCCTTGATCTGGAGTTGCCATCCCTGCGCGTGCAGTGGTTCTTCCCTGAATTCAGCTAGGCGCGAGAGCAGGGTCGCCGCCTGGGAGTGGGTATGCAGCACTGCTCCGGCCTTCCTGGCTGCCACGATCGCCAGATGCAGCAGAGTTTCGGCACTGGCACGACCGTTCCCTTCGATTACCTCAGCTTTGCTGTTGACCACGATCAGATCGGCTGGCTTCAAGCCACCCTTTTCGACCCCACTGGGTGCCATCAACAGTGCCAGGGGTTGGCGTTGCAGCACACAGCTGAAGTTGCCGCCGGTGCCATCACACCAGCCCCGCCGATCAACGGCCGCCATCACCTCACAGAGCCTTAGGGCTAGATCCTGTCTTGGATCTGGAGCCTCCTTTGAGGTGGCTATCACCGGATTTGCTCGCAAGAGTTCTTCCACCTGTTAGGCGCCTCGCCAATTGAGGTTCATTGGGTGTTGCTGACTCTTTGATCAAGTTTGACAGCAAGGGCACCAGTGGCTGCTGCGGCCCCCCAGGCGTTGCCGTTGGATGGGATTGCCGCAGCGCCGGCAGGGTTGGCCGGAGCGCCGATAGACCCAGGCCTGACTGCCGTAATTGCCGTTGAGGCCCTTGAGGTCCCTGAAGTCGCTGAAGGTGGTTCCGCCGGCGCCGATGCTGGCCCTGAGCACCTCCACAAGGCACTGTTGCAATCGGGCCAAACGATCGAGCGATAGGCAGCCACTGGCGGTATCGGGTCGGATGCCGGCGGCAAACAGGCTTTCATCGGCATAGATGTTGCCGACTCCGGCGATCAGCGTCTGATCGAGTAGGGCATTTTTGATCGCTCTTTTGGATCCCTGCAGCCGCTTTTGCAGATAATCTGCCGTCATTAGCGGATCGAACGGTTCCGGGCCCAGGCGTGTCAGACCCGTGATCACCGTTTCCAGAGGGGTGTGGGGTGGCACCCACCACATCTGGCCAAAGCTGCGGGTGTCGATGAAGCGCAGTTCTGCCCCTGCTGGATTCCAGAAGCGGACGCGGGTATGGGCACATACGGGAGTTGGATCCTCGATCCAGAGGAACTGGCCAGTCATGCGCAGATGGACGCCCCAATGACCCGCATCGCTGCCATCGCCATGGCCAAGCTTGGCCATCAGATATTTGCCCCTTCGCTGCCAGCCCTCAATGAGGCAGCCCCCAAGAGCCAGCTCAAACAAGGCTGGCTCTTGGGGGCTGGCAATCGCCCGTTGGCGCAGAACAGCAACCTTGGCGATTGTCATTCCTTGGGTTCTGGACTCCAGACCCAAACGAACAGTTTCAACCTCGGGTAGCTCGGGCACAGGGATTGAGGTTCAGGCCCGAGGGGGAGCTTCAGGCTTTGACCAGTTCGCTTTCGGCGAAGTTGTTGGTATTGATGCCGCCTTCGGAGCCGCTGTAACCGTTGTAATTCACCTTGTCAAAGCGAACAACGACGGGATAACGAATTCCAGAGGTGTCGACCGATGCCACCGTGCCTACTTCGTTGAACCAGTAGGACTCGGGGCGCTTGATCCGTACTTTGTCGCCGCGGGAGATGGCCATCGCTGGGCAGAGGGTCGGGTGGCTTTCCAACAGAGCTTACCCCTGCAAGTTGGCCTTATCCCCCAGGGGTGTCACGTTTCGTCGCTCGCCCGAGTGGCTGTAGCAGCCAGGGGTTGCCGGGGCCCATGGCAGCATCCCAATCCCTTGCCCCGTTGGCCCATGTCTGCCGTTGAGGGCCCTGCCGAGGGCCCGTCCCACCATGAATCTGGCGGCGAAACACCGCTGATTGACCTGGATCTGCCGGATCCCGAGCGCGACGACATCAGCGTGATGGAGTTCCACGCCCGGCTGGAGGCGGCCTGGGCGGTATGTGATCGCTTTGACCTGCAGACCGAAATCTGGCGGGGGCGCATCCTCTGCGCGGTCCGCGACCGCGAGCGCCGCGGCGGAGAAGGTCGGGGCACTGGCTTTTTGCAATGGCTGCGGGAACGGGAGATCAGCAAGACCCGCGCCTATGGCCTGATCCAGCTGGCTGAATCTGCCGACGCAATGCTTGGCGATGGCGTGCTCGAACTGGCCAGCGTCAATCAATTCTCCAAGCGTGCCTTTCTGGAAACCGCCCAGGCCGATCCTGAGGTGCAGCAGATGATTGGCGAGGCGGCCAATGGGGGCCAGCAAATCACCCGCAAGCAGGTGCGTCGTCTCACCGACGAGTTCACGGCGGCGACCAGCCCGCTGTTGCCCGAGGAGATTCGCCAGCGCACCGCCGAAAACCTGCTGCCCCCCCGGGCGGTGGCGCCCCTGGTCAAGGAGCTGGCCAAGTTGCCGGAAGCCCAACAGGATGATCTGCGCCGGGCCTTGCGGGATGAACCAGAGCTGGAGCGGGTCAAGGATGTGACCCTCACAGCCCGCTGGCTCGACAAGGCGGCCCAGGCTGCCCTGGCTGTAAGGGCCTTCCAGCAGGGCAACCTGGATTTCGAAAAGGCGATTCAAGAGGCCCAGCGGCTTGATGCCTTGGGCCTGCTGGCCGATGCGGTGGGCCAGGCCCAGGCCTTGGAAAATGCCGTTCTCAAGTTGCACACCAGCTGGCGGCGGCTGGGGGGGCTGCAGGAGCGGCTGTGGGTGGAAAGTGGCAGCAGCACGCCCCATTTGCGGGAGTTGCTCACCGCTTTGCAAAGTTTGAGCGGCAGCACCCTGCGGGTGTCGTTGGGGGAGTTGGCCGGGGGGAAACGGTTGCGGTTGCAGTTGGTGGAGGAATCTCCCGATCAGCTGGATCCGCCGGCCCTGCCTTGAGTTCATGCCTCGCTCTGGCGCATAGCTGGCCACAGGTGGTGGAGCGCTATGGTCCGGTGGCACCATCACTGGGGTTGGCCGCCGTTGGATCGCCTTAGCGAAGCCCTGCGGCGCCATTTTGGCTGGACCGATTTCCGCCCCGGTCAACGGCAGGTGGTGGAGGCTCTCTTGGCTGGGCAAGATTGTTTGGCGGTGTTGCCCACCGGGGCGGGTAAATCGCTTTGCTATCAGCTGCCGGCCCTGGTGCGTCAGGGGCTGGTGGTGGTGATTTCGCCCCTGGTGGCGCTGATGCAGGACCAGGTGCGCCAGTTGCGGCGCCATGGCATTGCAGCCGCCTGTCTGCACCAGGGGCTCGATCTGCAGCGACGGCAGCAGCTGCAGCAAGGCTTGAATGATCAGAGTCTGAGGGTGCTGTATCTCTCACCGGAACGGCTCCAGGTGGAAGCCAGCCGCCGTCTCCTCGAAGAGATCCACACCACGGGGCGGTTGGTGGCCCTGGCGGTGGACGAGGCCCATTGCATCAGCGCCTGGGGCCACGATTTCAGGCCCCACTACAGGCGCCTTGGCGAACTGCGCCGCCTCTGCCAGGGGGTGCCGATGGTGGCCCTCAGTGCAACTGCGGCTCCCCAGGTGCGCGCCGACATCATTCGCCTGCTGCAGCTGCGTCGTCCTGAGGTGTTGGTGCGCTCCGCCCGCCGCAGCAACCTCACTTACACCATGAGGCGCCGCTCGGAGCAGCCCTTGGCCGAGGTGTTGAACGCTGTGGGCGCGGCCCGGGGCGCCGTCCTCATCTATGCCCGCACCCGCCTGGCGGTGGAGGAATGGTCGACGCGGCTGGCCCAGGCGGGACTCGCCGCCATCCCATATCACGCCGGCATGGATCCGGCCAGTCGCCAGTTGGCCCTGGAGCATTTTCAGAACCAGCCGCGCCCGGTGCTGGTCGCGACGGTGGCCTTTGGCATGGGAGTGGATCGCGCCGATGTGGGCCTGGTGCTGCATTTGACCCTGCCCGCCAGTGTCGAGGGTTACCTGCAGGAATCGGGGCGGGCGGGCCGCGATGGTCATCCGGCCCACTGCTTGGTGTTGTTCGCCGCCGCCGATCGGGTCAGCCTGGGCTGGGCGATGCGGGCGGCCAGCCAGCAGCTGAGCGCCGCAGAGCGCCTGCAGGAGAGGGAGCGACTCGAATTGGCCCAACGCCAGCTGCGACGCATGGAGGCCGTGGCCGAGGGGCCGGGCTGCCGTGAGCAGGCCCTGTTGCTGGCCGTCGGTGAGCTGGCGCCGCCCTGTCAGCGTTGCGACAACTGCCGCCGCCATCCCGCCGCCGTGGATTGGTCCGAGCCCGCGGCGCGGGTCCTGACGGCATTGGATGGCGGCCGGGGGCGTGACCTGCGCCAGCTGGTCGAAGGCCTGGCCAAGGACCATGGCCAAACCCAGGAAACCTGGGGCTGGTTGGCGCGGCGCCTGGTGCAAGAGGAACTCATCCGCGAGAGCGACGACGGTCGCCAGCAGCTCTGGCTGGGCGCTTTGGGCGAGAACTACTTGCGATCCCCTTGGCCCCTGCGCTGGTCGGCCTGAAACAGAGGGCAATGCCCCCCGGGGCCTAGGGGGCAGATCGACAACATTGGCCTAATCCGTTATGGCTAAGCCAGTTGCGCTTATTCGTGCCTCTGGTTCCTGACCAGCCTCTTAAAGCCGACTTTGACGGCAGCGGTCGTTTACCAATTTCACCTCGAAACTGGCGCGGGGGTCTTCCCAGGTTTTCCAGTCGCCGTTGGAGCTGGTGGCATTCATCTTGCGGGCGCTGCAGTTGATCGCCAGGTAAAGCGTTTCGCCCTTGCTGCTGATGGTGGGGGCCACCAGGCTGCCTCCCATCGGTTGCCAATTGGCCCAGTCCACTTGCAGCGGACCATAGGGACGCCAGTCCGTGCGATTTGCCGCCTCCGCAGGCAAGACCGAACTGATCGGTGCCTGGCTCGCCCGGGCCACGCTGGCCCTGGCTGCCGGAGCGGTGACGACGGGTTTGGCCACTACCGGTGTCGCCACGACCGGTCTGGCCACTACTGGGTTTACAACTAGTGGGCTTGCCACTAACGGGCTTGCCATGGCGGTGGTTCCGGTCGCCGGCCGGGTCTGGGGAAGGGTGACCGTGCTGGGAGCGTCAGACTGTGGAACGGTGGCCCGTGGAACAGCCACCACGGCTGGCGCCAGCACCGGGGCCGTTGTCGCGCTTGGGCTGGTTGCCCTTGGGCTGGCATCGGGGGCAGGGGCCGCGGAACGGCTGGGGGGGGCCTCCGTGCTGGCGGCGGCGCTGGTTGGCGGGTTGCCCTTGAGGCGCAGGCGCATGCCGACTTCGACATGGTTGGCATCTTGGAGGCCATTGATGGCCACCAAACGGCTCATCGGCACGCCGTAGCCCTCGGCAATGCTGGAGAGATTCTCGCCGGGTTGGACCACGTGCTGGCTGGCCCCCTTGCGGTAGCTGGAGGGGCCGTCAGCGGAGCGGGAGCTGGACACCGCACTTGCTTTGACCCGCAGGGTGCTGCCGGTTTCCACATGGTCGGCATTGCTGAGAGCGTTCAACCGCACCAATTCATTCACGCTCATGCCATGGCGATCGGCGATCTCCGAGAGGGTTTCGCCGTCCTTGACGGTCACCTTGGTGGTATTCGCGGTTGACGAGCTGCTGGCTCCCTTGGCCCGGCCCGAGCTGGAGACCGAGCTGGGCACGGTCAGCTTGCTGCCCGATTCGACGTGGTCGGGATTGGTAATGCCGTTGAGCTTCATCAGCCTGGTCATGCTGATGCCGAGGCGATCGGCGATCTGGGAGAGGGTTTCCCCTGGCT
>JBIIRU010000137.1:0-6878 GCA_044341355.1 Cyanobium sp.
AAGCTAGGGGCACGATCGAGGGGGCATCAGCCAAACCGGCATGGCGATCCAAGAGCTCCTCGAAGATGAGTTGAAGGAACCATCGATTGGCTCCACGGCACGGTTCCGCTGGCACGCCACCTCGGTGGGGATCGCAGCCCTATGGAGCGACAAGGAGGCCCCAGCCTCACCCCCCTTTGAGATGGCCCTGAAGGAGGGATTGGAAGTGGGATTGGATTTGAGTCGCGAAGAAAGGGAGTCTCATCAGATCGAATCGGGCTTGGTGCTGTTGTTCCATTCCTGAGGAGAGCTCCTGAGGTGAGATCCTGAGGTCGGCAAAATTTATGGCTGACTAGAGCGACAAGCCGCGGCAAGGGTTCTATCCTTATTTGACCATCTCTGTCTCGGGTTCCTGTTTGTTGCCTCCCGCATTGGTAAGCCTAGACATTCTGCGGTTCGGTGGTCGTCCGTTCTGGGCTGATGCCTGCCTTGCTTTTGCGATCATTCTGGTCCGCTACCTGTTGGTGGCAGGTATCAGCGGCTGGTTGCTCAATCTGGTGGCCGCCCCTTCGGGTGATCAACGCCAGCAAGGATTCGGCCATGACTTGGCCCTATCGGTTGGTTCCGCCGTGATCTTCGCCCTGACGACGGCACTGATCATCCAGTGGCATGGGTCCGGTGGCACCCTTCTTTATGGAGATCCGGCTCGCTATGGCCTCTGGTACCTGGGCTTCAGTTACTTCCTAGTGCTGTTGCTTCAGGATGCCTGCTTCTACGTTACCCATAGACTGTTTCACCTACCATTCTTTTATCGATGGTGCCATCTTGGCCACCATCGCTCCAAGCGACCCACCCCTTGGACCTCATTTGCGTTTGATCCGATCGAGGCGGCAATCCAAGGACTTTTTCTGATCGCGATTATATTGTTAGTGCCGCTGCATTACATCACTCTGCTCGCTGTACTCACTACGATGAGTATCTGGGCCGTGGTTAATCATCTCGGACTCGAACGCTTGCCTGCCAAATTTCCGCATCACTGGCTAGGCCGTTGGCTGATTGGTCCAGCCCATCATGGTCTGCACCACCAACGCCAATCCCTGCATTTCGGCTTATATTTTACTTTCTGGGATCGCCTCTGCGGCACCGAAGCCCCCAGTTATCCGGGTCTGAACTGGCCGGCCACCCCTGGGACTGAACCCTCACCTTGAAAGGCGGGGGATGGCTGGATCCTGTTACCCAGCGCGGTCCTGGCCAATCGGACCTCAACCACGCTTTTCAGGTTCAGTCCCGCAGATGACGGGTCCAGGAGGCTGGCGAGAAGTGGTGACCTTCCGCTTCGGCGATCACGGTGACAGCGGCCGCATCAGTGGCCGCATCTACCTTGGCCTTGAGAGCCGGGTCGGCATTGACCTTGAGCAGAAAGGCCTGGAGCTGGGGCTTCGACATCGGGACTCATGGGTGGGGCCCTCCAGTCCTAACCAGGCTGGCGAACAACGGTGAAGGCGACGTAGGGTGTAGGCTGATACAGGTTCAAAGATTTCTCTTCAGGGAGCTGACAACTTTCTTCAGGGCTATCGGCGGATCGGGTTCATAGTTTCTTTTCCAGGTTCATGACAATTTACGTGGGCAACCTCTCCTTTGACGCCGAGGAGCAGGACGTCCAGCAGCTCTTCGGCGAGTACGGCAAAGTCAACAAATGCAGTCTTCCCCTTGACCGTGAAACCGGTCGCAAGCGGGGCTTCGCCTTTGTCGAAATGGCCAGCGAAGCTGAGGAAGCCAAGGCCATCGCCGATTTACAGAACGTCGAATGGATGGGTCGTGCCATCCGTGTCAACAAGGCTGAGCCCCGTCCCGAACGGGGCGGTGGTGGTGGTGGCTACGGTGGTGGTGGCGGTGGCTACGGCGGCGGCGGCGGTGGTGGCAACCGCAACCGCTGGTGATATCTTGGAGCGTTTGGCTCCTTGAAAGCCCTCCATTAGCATCGTTCAAGTTAACGACCCTTCCCCTACCCATAGGTAGGGAAATTGAATTTCGACTCAACCGTCTCCGATTTTGCCGCCGGGGACGGTTTTCCTCTGTTTGGGATTTTTTACCATTGCACCCTTGATCGCTCCGGCAATGGGCAAGATACCCGCTTGAAACAAAGCCATTATGTAAAGCAAGCTTTACCTAAAACCAACAAGGAGTTGTCGCAATCCGGGCGAAAACGAGAGAAAACAAGCAGAATTTCCCAGCCACACCAGTCTTGGGCCAAAGTTATTACATGAACGCGCAGACAGTGAACGGCCCCTACCGAGTCCGCGAAGCGGTACGCAACGAGAAGATCGTTCCTGCGGACGTTCCTGCCTTCCACTTCCGTACCAGTGTCGCCGCCCACAGCTATGCTCGCCAACTGGCTTCGGAGCGGGGGCGCCAGATGGTAATCGAGAAACTGGCCCCCAGTGGCTGCTGGTTGCAGCTGACCACCTTGGGCTGAGGATGGTTGATCAACCTAACTGAGTTCAGGTCAAGCTTGGTCCATCTCAGGGACTTGTTTTTGCTGTTCACATTCACGCCGAAACAACCAAAAAAGATATTCCGGAGACTTATAACGTCTCGGCAAACTGTGGTGCAAAATCGCCAATCGATCCCAACAGACGGTACGTTCAATTTGTTTTTGCGTACAGCCTTCACGCAATAGCAGCCTCAGGGCCTTGCAATACATCGGATATTTGGCTTCGAGTTCACCGATCGTTAAAACCGGCGCCGAATCATTGGTCATAGGTGGCTTGCGGGGAGGGTAAGCACGTGGCGCAACCCTGCGGGCGAAGGTCAAGTCGCCGCAGGGATCTAGTCATTCGCCGTGGTGCCTCCAGGGCCACGAGGTTGGGGGGCGGATGGGATGGCCGAGATCAAGCACTTCTGCCAGCTCCGCAACTCCACCCTAGGCCCGCCCAGCGTTGGATTGCAAAAGTGAGGCAGCAAGATCCTCCCCATCGCTTGAAGAGAGCGCCGGATTCACCAATCGGCAGGCCCTGCGGGCCACTGCGGCGGCAAGACCCCGCTCGATTGGACCCTGCTGGGGACTGATCTCCCCATGGCGACAATCAACGACGATCCGTTCACGCTGACCGCGCTGATCTTCGATGCGCAGGTGCAATTGCCAATCCATCTGGCTGCTGCGGCTAAACAAATCACCGCATACGGGACCCACACACAGCCCCGGGGCTGCCTGGGCAGCGGCAACGCCCAGAACCCAGGCAGCGACCACAGCCATCAACGCCAGCACGATCCCCACCCGGTGGGCACGCTTCGCGGCGGTACTCAAGGATTGGCCTCCAAGGTTACGGGGGGAACCGGCGCCTCCAGGGAACTAGCGCCTGGGTTGGAATCGGCACCCTCCTCGCGGAGCTCCTGCGGGTGGAACCATTCCCATACCTGGCGTGCCAGGGCGGGACCAAGCCCAGGGGCCAGGGCCAGGGTCTCGGGACTGGCGAGTTGGATGGCATCCACCGAATGGAAGTGGGCCAAAAGATCCTTGACCCGTTTGGGGCCAAGGCCGGGGATGTCGCCAAGGCGTGAGCGACGCATCCGCTCGCCCCGCTGCTGGCGGTGGAAGCTAACAGCAAAACGGTGGGCCTCATCCCTGAGGCGCCGCAACAACATCACCCCCAGCTGCTCCGGCTCACTGTCCAAGGGCTGGCTGGCGCCAGGCAGAAAAATTTCTTCGCGCTGCTTGGCCAGGGAACACACCACCAGGTCTTCCTGCAGGTTGAGTTCGCGCAGGGCTTCCATCACGGCGGAGAGCTGGCCCTTGCCGCCGTCGATCATGACCACATCCGGCCAGTCATTGAGGCCGCCCGTGTGCAAGGTGCTGTTGGCAGCCCGGCGCAGGGCTATTAGATCCGCCCCCTCGGCCTTGGCCTGGGCCCAGCGCCGGAAACGGCGTCGCATGATCTCGGCCATCGCCATGAAGTCATCGGAGTGACCCGAGCGGATGCTGCTGCTTTGAATCTTGTATTTGCGGTAGTGCTGCTTGGCCGGCAGGCCATCAATAAAGACCACCTGGGAGGCGACGGCGTCACTGCCCTGGATATGGCTGATGTCAAAGCCCTCAATTCGACGGGGGGGTACCGGCAGTTCCAGTAACTGGGCGAGGTCCTCGGTTGCCAACAGTTGCTGTTCAGCGCCGCGCTGGGCGCGCACCAGCTCAAAACCGGCATTGCGTTCCACCAACTCCACTAAGTCCGCCTTTTGCTGGCGCTGGGGCACCGTCAACTTCACCTTGCGGCCACGCCTCTCCCCCAGCCACTCCTGAATCAAGGCCTGCTGGGGCAAGGGGTATTGCAAAAGCAGTTCGGGCGGTATTTCCACTGGCTCCACCTGGCTGTAGTGCTCTTCGATCACCCGCTGCAGGATGCGGCCCCGATCTGCCAGCTCGCCGCTGTCAGCAGCGGCATCGGCTGTGTATCCAAGACGGCCTACCAGCCGCCCGGCCCGCATCTGGAACAACTGGACTGCCGCCAGCCTGTCATCGGCGGCCAAGGCCACCACGTCATGGCTGACTGAACTGTCCCCCAGGCTCATCTTTTGGTCGGCGGTGAGGGCATCAAGGCCCTGTAACTGGTCCCGCAGTCCGGCGGCCGATTCGAAATCAAGCCGGTCGGCACAGCGCTGCATTTGTTCCTGCAATAGGGTGAGTAATTCGTCATTGCGGCCCTGAAAAACCATCGCCACTTTGCGCAGGCTTTGGTGATAATCCTCAGAAGAAATCTTCTGCTGGCAAACCCCGGGGCAACGGCCGATGTCGTAGTTAAGACAGGTGCGATCGCGATAAAGGGGCTGGGGGCGCTGCCGCAGGGGAAACACCCGTTTGACCAGGGTGAGAGTACGGCGTAACAGGCCGACATCCACGTAGGGGCCGTAGAAACGATCGAGGGGACTGCGCTGACGACGGCGACGGGTAATGAAGATACGTGGGTATGGCTCACTCCAGGTGATACAGAGATAGGGATATTTCTTATCATCTTTCAGCAACACATTGAAGTGAGGCTGGTGATTCTTTATCAGGTTTGCCTCCAAGGCCAAGGCTTCCGCTTCACTGTCGGTGACGATGAATTCGATCTCACAGATCTGCCGCACCATCAAGCTAATACGGGGACTATGACCACCGGATTCCTGGAAATAAGAGCGCACACGGTTGCGCAGTACCTTAGCCTTGCCAATATAAAGAATTGCGTCTTCGCTGTCGCGCATCAAATAGCAGCCCGGCTCGGCGGGAATCTCCCGCAGCCGGGCTGCTAGCCGCTCGCTCTGCAGCAGCAGGGGCCGGCTGGCGGGTATGGCAATGACAGGGCCTTCCTTCACCCCCCGTACTGCCAACCGGTGCCCGCCAGTTCGAGGGGGTTGCCATCGTGATGCAGCACCGCACTCTTGACTTCGGCCACAAAGACGGTGTGATCACCATGGGCCACCTGACCCACCAAGGTGCATTCCAAGCCGCCAAGGGCATCATTGAGGATCGGCAGGCCGAGGGGGCCAAGGCTGAAGGGAGCCGCATCAAAGCGACCGCCCACGGCCTGTTGAGGCTTGAAGAACACGGCTGCCAGATCTTTCTGGTTGTCAGCCAGCACGTTGAGGGAGAAGCGGCCGGTGCGCTGAATGATGCCATTGCTGGTGGAATCCGCCCGCACCGCCATCACCACCAACGGGGGTTCGAAGGAGCCCTGGGTCACCCAACTGGCGGTGAAGCCATTCACCTGGTCGCCCTCAGCAACGCCGCAAATGAAGACACCGTGGGGAATCTTGCGCAGCAGGGTCTTCTTGGCGGCGGCGTCGAGGGTCACGGTGTTGGCCATGGGTGGGCGGGGCCAGACGGGCCCAGGGGAGCAAAGATGAGTCTAGGAAGGTGTGCCGACGCCAACGACCGGTTTGCATGCGTGTTCTCTATCCGGGCAGTTTCGATCCGATCACCCTGGGCCATCTGGACCTGATCGAGCGCAGTGCCCGTCTTTTCGGGGGGGTGGTGGTGGCAGTGTTGCAGAACCCAGGCAAGCAACCCAGCTTCCCCCTGGATCGCCGTTTGGAGCAAATCCGCGAGGCCACGGCCCATCTCAGCGGCGTGGAGGTGGCCAGTTTTGACGGTTTGACGGTGCAATACGCCCGGCTTTGTCAGGCCCAAGTGATTTTGCGGGGCCTGCGGGCCCTGAGCGACTTCGAATTCGAACTGCAAATCGCCCACACCAACCAAAGCCTCGAACCCGAAGTCGAGACCCTGTTTCTGGCCACCGCCACCCGCCACAGCTTTCTGAGCAGCTCGGTGGTCAAGGAAGTGGCCCGTTTCGGTGGGGACGTGAGCCATATGGTGCCCCCAGGAGTGGCGCGGGACCTGATGAGGCTCTTTAATCGGGCCATTCCCCACGGTTGACATGGCAGAGGTCCGCATCACGGTTCTTGATCAACTGGACCAGATCGAGGATCTCGTCCTAGAGGGCAGCCGGATTCCCTTCAGTGGCGGAAGACTGGTCAATGAGCAAGAAGCCATTGAGCTGGTGGATGCCCTGCGGGAGGCCTTGCCCAGCCAGCTGGCCCAAGCCGAGGAACTGCTTCTCCAAAGGGAGTCCTTCATCGAGAAAGCCCGTCAGCAGGCCGATGAGATCCTGGCCCAGGCTCGCCGCGAGCGGGAGCAGCTGATCAGCAGCGCCACCATCCGTCAGGAAGCCGAGAAGCAGGCCACCGAATTGCGGGAACAGGCCCGCCAACAGTGCGAACAAATCCTGCTGCAGGGTCGTCAGCAGACGGCCATTGCTGAGCAGGAGCACCAGAGCCGCATGGCCCAGATGGAGCAGCAGTTTGCCCTGCGCCGCCAGCAACTGGAGCAGGAGTCCCAGACCCGGCGCCAGCAACTGGAACAGGAGGCC
>JBIIRU010000138.1:0-6876 GCA_044341355.1 Cyanobium sp.
AAAAAGACCTGGAGGTGACCACCTCCCGCTCCGGCGGCGCCGGCGGCCAGAACGTCAACAAGGTGGAAACGGCGGTGCGCATCCTGCATATCCCCACCGGCCTGGCCGTGCGCTGCACCCAGGAGCGATCCCAGCTGCAGAACAAGGAAAAGGCCATGGCCCTGCTGATGGCCAAATTGTTGGTGATCGCCCAGGAGCAACGGGCCGCCGAGATCGCCGACATCCGCGGCGACATCGTCGAGGCGGCCTGGGGCAACCAGATCCGTAACTACGTCTTCCATCCCTACCAAATGGTGAAGGATCTGCGCACCGGCTCAGAGACCACCGACGTGCAAGGGGTGATGGACGGTGATCTCGACCCCTTCATCCAATCCCTGCTACGCCAGGGTGTGGAAGTAGGCGCTGGGGAGGCCGTATGACCACTGACGAACAAGCGCCGAACAACGAGCCGGAAGCCGATGCCGGTTTTGTCAAGCTCGCCATGCGCAACATGGTGCGCAAGGGCCGCCAGAGCCTGTTTCATTTCGGACTGACCGCCGTGGGGCTGATGGCCTTTCTGCTGCTGATCGCCTGGCTCGGTCGCCCCGCGATGCCCCAGTGACATCCGCACCCAGCCTGGAGCTGACCCTGCGGCTGGAGTGCGGCGATGGTTCCCCCCTGGCCTCCGCCTTGGCGCCCCAGCTGGCGGCAGCGGCCCCACTCACATCTGCTGACCAGGCCGAGCGCCACTGGCAAGCCCTGCTAGGCGACTGGCTGGGCCAACTCAGCCCTGAGCTGCCGGCGGAGCTGCGGGCCCCCGCCTACAGCCTGGGTCTGCTGATCACCGATGACCGCAGCATCGCGGTGCTCAATGGGGAGTGGCGCCAGCAGGAAGGCCCAACCGACGTGCTGGCCTTCGCCGCCCAGGAGGCCCCCCTACCCTCGGGCGTCCTGGCCGAACTGGGGGAAGCTGAACCCCTGGAACTCGGGGACATTGTTATCTCGCTGGAGACCGCAACACGGCAGGCCCAGGACCACGACCATGATTTGGAACGGGAACTGCGGTTTTTGGCCAGCCATGGGCTGTTGCATCTGCTCGGCTGGGACCATCCCGATGCCGCCAGTCTGGAACGGATGCTGGCGCGGCAGGAGTTGCTGCTGGTCAAGGCGGGTGTGCCGATCTCCAAGCACGGTTGATCCGAGATCAAGATCCCTCGCGGGAATGGGCTTAAGGTTTGCTCCACATTCTGGCGTCGACTCAGGCCGGCGGGTGGTTCATGCTTGCTTCCGATGACCCCACTTCCCATCTAAGCGCTGTGAGTGTCAACAGCCAGCCCCAAAAAGGCCGTGGCCGCAACAGCGCCTGGAAGGTGGCCGGCGACCTGCCCTCCAGCTTTCGCTATGCGGCCCAGGGTCTGGCCTATAGCTTTGTCAGCCAGCGGAATTTCCGCATCCATGTCTTTATCGGCAGCTTCGCCTTTGGCCTGGGCCTGTGGCTGCAGCTCAGCCTGGACCGCCTGGCCCTGCTGGTGCTGACCGTGACGGCGGTGCTGGTGTTGGAACTGCTGAACACCGCCACCGAAGCAGTGGTCGACCTGGCAATTGGCCGTAAATATCACCCCTTAGCCCGCATCGCCAAAGATTGCGCCGCCGCTGCCGTGCTGGTGGCGGCCCTGGCCTCGATGCTGATCGCGGCGTTGCTGCTGGTGCCGCCCCTGGTGACCCGCCTCGGGCTTTGAATGGGGCCACTATCGCCCGCCGTGGCGCCCCATGCTTCTGGTTCTCGATAACTACGACAGCTTCACTTACAACCTGGTCCAATACCTCGGCGAATTAGCCGCCGACCATCCCCTGGCGGCCGATCTGAGGGTCGAACGCAACGATGCCCTCAACCTGGAGGCGATCAAGCGCCTCAATCCAGCCGCGATCTTGATCTCACCGGGTCCGGGGGACCCTGATCAGGCTGGGGTTTGTCTGGAGGTGATCCAGCAGCTGGGGGCCAGCGTGCCAATTCTGGGGGTCTGCCTGGGCCACCAGTGCCTGGCCCAGGCCTTCGGCGGCCGGGTGGTGCGGGCCCCCCAGCTGATGCATGGCAAAACCTCCCCCGTCCACCACAACAACGGGGGAGTCTTCTCGGGTTTGCCCGATCCCCTCACCGCCACCCGATACCACAGCCTCATCGCTGAGCGATCCAGCCTGCCGGCATGCCTGGAGGTGACGGCCTGGCTGGAGGACGGCACGATCATGGGCCTGAAGCACCGTCAGCACCACGCCCTGCAGGGGGTGCAATTCCACCCCGAAAGCGTGCTGACCCAGGCGGGTCACCAGTTGCTGGCCAACTTTCTAACCCAGGCCACGGCCTGAAGCGCCCCAAGGGCGCTGCGGCAGCACCCCCTGGGGTTGCCGGCCAGGGGGCTTCAGGAATCGGCCTGTTGCCAGGCGCTCCAGAACTGCTCCATCTGGGCGCTGGTGCCGATGCTGACCCGCAGGCTGCCGTCGATGAGGGGCTTGCCCGCCATCGAGCGCACCAGGATGCCGGCATCTCTGAGCCGCTGTTCGACGGCGGCGGCCCCCCGGGCCCGGGGCCAGAGCAGTAGATAGTTGCCCCCTTCCCCCTGGTGACGCCACCCTCCCGCTGTCAGACGCTGCTGCAGCAAAGCCTTGGCCGCCAAAACCTCAGCCACCAAGTCATCTACGTAGGCCTGATCGTCCAGGGCCGCATAGGCGGCGGTCACGGCAAAGCTGTTGATGTCGTAGGGCCCGGTGACCCTTCCGACCCGATCCACCACGGCGGGATGGCCGATGGCAAAGCCGATGCGCAACCCCGCCAGACCTGCTGTTTTGGACAGCGAGCGCAGCACCAGTAGGTTGGGGAAAGCGGCAAAGGGGTCGGACGCCCCTGGCGCCTGCGCCCCTGGCGCCTGCGCCCCAGGCGCCTGGGCGGATTCGGCGCCGCCAGCGCCAGCCAAAAGCAGGGGCAGCACGCTGTCGCCGCTGAAGGCCTCGTAGAGCTCATCGACGACCACGAGGGTGGCAGGTGAGGCCGCCGCCAGCTCCAGGATCCGCTCGGGCGCCAAGCGAGTGCCGGTGGGGTTATTGGGATTGCAGATCAGCAGCAGGCGCGGCGGGGCCCATGGCTGGGACTCGCTACCGAGAGCGGCATCGCCCTGCGTCAAGGCGGCGCGGATCGCCTCAAAGGGGAAGGCGAAATCGTTATTGAGGTAGGAAATCGCCTCGATCGCCATGCCCTGCATGCGGGCGCAGGGGGAGTAGTAGCCAAAGGTGGGGCTGGTGGTGAGCAGGCGATCGCCGGGAGCCCCGTAGGCCTGGAACACCGCGTGCAGGGCGGCATCGACGCCGTTGAACAGGCCGATGTGATGGGGCTCCAGCCCCCCCCGACCCGCCTCCAAACCAGAAGTGCGCAGCAAGGAGGCCGCCACCGCCGCCTGGAGGCCGTCGTATTCGGGATAGATGGCGAAATGCTCGGCCGGCATCGCCCGAATCGCCTGCACCACCTTGGGACTGGGACCCACGGTGTTCTCGTTGAAATCGAGCCGCAGCATTCCCCGCCGGCCCTCCAGGGGAGCGCTATAGGCCTGCAAGCACTCCACCTCGGGTCGCGCCGGCGGCGGCGCGGGGGCCAGTGGGGGTGCGGAGGCCGGTGGAGCCGGCGGGGCCGCCTGGGGTGCAGCGGGTCGATCCATTCCCAGACGCTAGATGGCGGCGGCTCCTAACCTGTATTCGATGATCCGCTAGGGAGATGACACTCGCCCAAGCCGCTGCCGCCACCCCCCAGGCCCCTGGCAGCGGGCTACATCCCCTGCTATTGCCTGCGGATCTGCGGCTGTCGCCTCAGCAGTTCGCCCTGGTGTGTGCGGCGAACCCTGGGGCGGTGCTGGAACTCACGGCCGATGGCAAGGTGATCGAGATGACGCCAACTGGTGGAGAAACCAGCGCCCGCAACAACCTCCTCAACACCCGCCTGCAGATCTGGGCGCTCAGCGATGGGGCATGGAAGGCCTTCGACAGCTCCGGAGGCTTCCGCCTCCCCGATGGCTCGGTGCTCAGCCCGGATGCGTCCCTGGTGCGGCTGGAGCGTTGGCAGGCCCTCACACCGCATCAACGCAGCGGTTTTCCGCCGCTGTGCCCCGATCTGGTGGTGGAGCTGGTGAGTCCCTCGGATGGGGGGCCCCGGGGCGTTCAGGCCCTGCGCCGCAAGATGGCCGCATACCTAGCTAATGGCGCCCAGTTGGGCTGGCTGTTGATTCCGCAGCAGCGGGCGGTGGAGATCTGGCAGGCGGGTGCGGACGGCTCCGCTGCGCCGCAGATCCAACGGATCGAGCCGGCCGAGGTGCTGGAGGGCGGCGAGCTGCTGCCGGGGCTGCGGCTGGAGCTGGCGGAGCTCTGGGATGGTTAAGCCGATCGTCAGGACCTCACCCAAAGGCCCAGGGCGCTCTCTCCGCAACAGGCACCATCCTTGTTCTTGCAGCCCCAGCCTCACATCCGCTCCAGGGTGGCAATACCCAGCAGGCCCAGACCCAGTTTGAGGGTGTCGGCGGTGAGGCGGCAGAGGGCCAGCCGGGAATCCCGCGCCGCCAGCGGGGCCTTGAGCACCGGCACCTGGTCGTAGAAGCGGTTGAACACCTGGCTGAGCTCAAACAGATAGCTGCAGAGCCGGTTGGGCAGCAGTTCGTCTTCCACGGCGGCGATCACCGCATCGAAATCGAGCAACTGGCGCACCAGGGCCCATTCCTGGGGCTCGCTGAAGTGGAGGGAGACGGATTCTGCGGTGCTCGCCGCCAGCGGCTGGCGCCCCTGGATGTTTGTTTCGACCCCATCTCCCCCCTTGCGGACGATGCCGGCGATACGCACCAGCGCATACAGCAAATAGGGGGCCGTGTTGCCCTGCAGGGCCAACATGCGATCAAAGCTGAACTGGTAGTTGGTGGTGCGGTTCGAGCTGAGGTCGGCATATTTGACCGCCGCCAATCCCACGGTGGTGGCGACGTGGCGGATGAACTCCTCACTCTCAGCGCGGCCCTCTTCCGCCAGGCGGCGGCGCAGGTCGGCCTCGCAGCGCTCGACGGCCTCGTCGAGCAGGTCCTTGAGGCGCACGGTGTCGCCGGAGCGGGTCTTGAGCTTCTTGCCGTCCTCCCCCTGCACCAGGCCAAAGGGCACGTGCTCCAGCCGTGCCTCCGCGGGAATCCAACCGGCCCGCCGGGCCACCTGGAACACGCCGGCGAAGTGGCTGGCCTGGCCGGCATCGGTGACGTAGATGACCCGGCGGGCGCCATCACCGGCGGGAGGGGCAGCGAAGCGATAACGAATCGCGGCCAGATCGGTGGTGGCGTAGTTGAAGCCACCATCGCTTTTTTGCACGATCACCGGCAGCGGTTTGCCCTCCTTACCGCTCACCCCTTCGAGAAAGACGCACTGGGCACCCTCATCGAGCACCAGCAACCCCGCGGCATCGAGATTGGCCACCACGGCCTCGAGATAGGGGTTGTAGAAGGATTCGCCCCGTTCGGCCAGGCGGATATCGAGGCGGTCGTAGATGGCCTGAAATTCGCGCCGCGATTGCTCACAAAGCAACTGCCAGGCCCGGCGGCTGACCGGATCGCCGCCCTGCAGCCGCACCACCTCCTCGCGGGCGGTGCTCTGGAAGGTTTCGTCGGCATCAAAACGAGCCTTGGCCTGGCGATAGAAGGCCACCAGGTCGCCCAGATCGACCGCATCGGCGGTGGTGAGGGCCTGGGGCGCCACCTGCTTGAGATGGGTGATCAACATGCCGAATTGGGTGCCCCAGTCGCCCACGTGGTTGAGCCGCAACACCTGGTGGCCGCGGAACTCCAGCACCCGCGCCAGGGCATCGCCAATGATCGTCGAGCGCAGATGGCCCACGTGCATCTCCTTGGCGATGTTGGGGCTGGAGAAATCGACGATGACCGGCGCCGTCCCGGGCCCCACAGAAGGCACCCCCAGCCGCTGGGGATCGGCCAGTCGGGCGGCCACCTCCGCCGCCAGGGCCTCGGGCCGCAGGCGCAGGTTGAGAAAGCCTGGGCCGGCGATCTCCGGCTCCAGGCAGAGCTCCTTGAAGGATTCATCCTGCAGCAACCGGTCTCGGATCGCCGCTGCCACATCCTGGGGCTTCAGACCCAAGGGCTTGGCCAGGGCCAGGGCCCCATTGGCCTGGAAATCGCCGAATTCGGGCTTGCTGGCGGCCACCAGTTGGGGATCCAGGGGCCGACCCGCCGCCCGGGCTGCCGCCGCTTGCTCAGGAAAGGAAAGATCCAGGGCCAGCTGCAGGCGTTCGGAGAGGCGATGAAAAACCGACAGCATGGTGAGAAGGCTCTGGGGGCGGCAGGCACACCCAGCGATCATCCACCGTCAGGCGACGGAGCGCGGGAAATCAGCTGACGGGCGCGGCGGGCAGCTCCAGCATGGTCTCCAGACCCGAGAGCACCACCTCGCTGGTGAGCTTGACGCGGAAGCGGCAGGCCTGGGTTTCGGTGCAGTCAAAGCTGCGGTGCTCCCAATACTTGTTGCTGCCGGCGCCACCACCGCACACCCCGAAGTAGTCACATTCCGCCCGGCAGCGCTCGATGCCAGAGCGCAGATCCCCCAAGATGCGCTGGAACTTGTCGCTGGCCACGATCGAGACCAGGCTGTCTTGCATCACATGGCCGAGCACAAAATCGCCGTATTCCTCGGTTTGCACCGACAGCAGCTCCGGATCGAAGGTGGAGAAATGGCCGCGGGAATCGACATTGACGATGGCGAAGGGATTGTTCATGTCGGTGCGCTCGACGCGGCTGTCGCTCTGGGCCAGCTGGCAGAGGCCCTCGAACTCCCGCACGCGCAGATCCTGGGGCCGTTCCTGCCAGAGCTGCCAGAAGC
>JBIIRU010000139.1:0-6867 GCA_044341355.1 Cyanobium sp.
GGCCATGTGGCCGTGCTTCCCGGCAAAGACACGCTCCAACCCCTTGCCAACCTCCCTGGCGTTGTGCGCTCCGCTGCCTCCGCCCGCGCTGAGGTGCCCAGTCCTGCCCTTGCCGCCGACCCCGGCAACGGTGGCCGCCGCCGCACCCGGCGCGGTGGCCGGGTCGATACGGCAGCATCTGATCAAGACCTTGGCACCTCCAGCGAGCCAACGCCCCAAGCCTCGCCCGACCAAGATCAACAGGAGAGCCCCCTTGCCTCCCCATTTGCGGCCCCTTCCCGGCGCAGCGAACCAGACATCCTGGTGGTGCCGATGCAGGAAACCCAGGAGCAAGTCTTTGGCTGGATGGGCTTCAGTCCTGCCCTGCTGCTTGATCCAGTCCCAGCCACCGACAATCTGTTGGTCCGGGTGGCAAGGCCAGGAATTGATCCCGAAACGGTGCGAGAAGAGGCCGGACAGCAACTGGCCACCAACGGTTCCCGCCGCCGCCGCCGCGGGCGGGGCGGCGAAACAAGGGGCAGCGAAACGCCCAGTCTTGATGAGCCGCTGCCAACCCTTACCGCCGTGCTGGAACCCAAGGAAGAGCGCCAAGAACTGATCACAATCCCGATCTTGCCAACTTTCCCGTCCTTGCTGGAACTGCCCCCAGAAACAACGCCTCTGCCGGTCAACAACCAAGCCCCCCCGGCTGAAAACCCTGAGGATGGGGGTGATGAATCCCGGCGGCGGCGGCGGCGTTCGTCAGCGACACTCTGATACCAGAACCAGCCGGTGCCAGAGGTCTGGGGTGGTCGCAATCCGGCCGTTTGCGCCGGGGTCGATGAAGTGGGCCGTGGATCCCTCTTTGGTCCTGTCTTTGCGGCTGCCGTCATCCTGCCGCCCCAGGCCCTGCCCATAGTCCAAAAGGCCGGCCTCACCGACAGCAAGCGTCTCTCGGCCCGAGCCCGGGCCGCGCTGGTTCCCCTGCTCCGCCGCCAGGCCCTGAGCTGGGCCCTGGGCCAAGCAAGCGCCGCAGAAATCGATCGCCATGGCATTCGCTCGGCCACAGAAGCGGCCATGACCCGTGCCCTGCAACGACTCTCGATCACACCCGAGCTGGTTCTGATCGATGGGGTGCTGCCCTTACGGGGCTGGAGCGGGCCCCAACGCACAGTGATAAAAGGCGATATTCATTGCGCCGCCATCTCCGCCGCCAGTGTCATGGCCAAGCAAGAAAGAGATGCCCTGCTCCGTCGCCTGGCCGACCACTTTCCGGGTTACGGGCTCGAACGCCATGCAGGCTATGGCACCGCCCAGCACCGTCAAGCCCTCGCCAGCCTGGGAGCCACTCCCCTCCATCGCCAAAGCTTCCTGCACTGAGGCCCGAAACCCAGCAGCTTCAACCGCCAAAGCCTTCAAGCGGGGGGCGTGGGGATCACCAGGGGCCCGTTCCCCCGCTCCGAGAGACACCACTGCTGAAAATCGGCTACCAGTTGCTGACTGACCCGATGGCGAATACTGGCCAAGATGCCATTCAGCAGCGAACGACCCGAGGCCTCCAGCAACCGTTGGGGGATTAAACCAAGCAACGCCGGCTGCCTGCCGCTGACCGCCAGGGCCGCTTCGCCTTCAAGGCCGCCAGGGGCAGCCACCAACCACGAGTTGAGCTGCAGCTGGAAGTCCTCCACCAGACCCAGACCCTCAAGCTGACAGTGGAGTGAATCCAGCTCGAGTCGGCCTTGATGGTGGCGGGCCTGAATCTCGACCACCGGCTGGATCTGCAGATGGAACAACTGCACCCGGGTGACGTGATAGCGATAGTGGCCGGGACCGAGAATCTCAAGTTGGGTCGGATCCAACAAAGCCTCCACCACCCGGCGTTCGTCGTTGAGGTAAGCCCGCAGAGAGTCCGCATGCTCGTTGACCGGCAAACGGAGCTGCTGACGAGCGCTGAACGCTACGGCCATGGACAGCGGACCGGCAGGCATGATCCTATCGACCCGCTCTCCCCCGGCCATGCGCCTCGCCTATCTCGGCCCCGTCGGCACCTACGGAGAACAGGCTGCCAAGCGACTCGGGGCGCTGGCAGGGCTTGAGGCCACATTGATTCCCCAACCAGGCATCCAGGCGGTGATCCGCGCCTTGGCCGAGGGGGACTGTGAGGCGGCGGTGGTGCCTGTGGAAAATTCGGTAGAAGGGGGGGTCACGAGCTGCCTGGATGCCCTCTGGCAGTACCCCGACCTGGTGATTAGCCACGGCCTGGTCCTGCCGATCCGTCACGCCCTGCTGGGTAGTGGCCCGCTAGCTGGCATCAGTGAAGTGCTCTCCCATCCCCAAGCCCTGGCCCAGTGCCCCCAATGGTTGGCCCAGCATCTGAGCGGGGCCCTGCAGTTACCCACCAGCTCCACCGCCGAAGCAGCCCGCCTCGTGCGCGGCAGCCGCTTCCGTGCCGCCATCGCCTCCCTGGAGGCCGCCAAGGAGCACGGGCTGGAGGTAATCGCCTATCCGATCAACGACGTTGCAGGCAATTGCACCCGCTTCTTGCTCTTACGCCGTCAACCCTACGCCGTTGGCAGTGGGCCCCATGCCAGCTTGGCTTTTTCGCTCCAGGCCAACCGCCCCGGCGCCCTGCTCGCAGCCCTAGCTTGCTTTGCCAGTGAAGGTCTCAATATGAGCCGCATCGAGTCCCGCCCCTCGAAACGCTCCATGGGCGAGTACATCTTCTTTGTAGATCTTGACCTAAGCCAAGGTATGGCACCCCTGGATCGCGCCATGGCCGCCTTAAGGCCCCACTGTGAACAGCTGGTCCTGTTCGGGGTATATCCCTTAACAATACTGAATCCGCCAGAAGATAACAACAACGTTTCCAACAACTAAAAACGTACTGCACTTGAAACCTATGACTTCTGGCCACGAAAAACACCAAACTGCATCAAACCATGGCGAAAAGCCCAGTCCATCAAAAGCAAAGTAGGCGTTTCGCGTAGTCCCTGGAAAACGGCCTTTGGCCCCAGCCCTAAAACCGCACCGGGTCTCCTAAAGCCTTCGAGAATCGAGTCCCGCCAGGAAGGCACCGTGGCCTCAGTCCAGTCAGCACTCTCAACCTGTATACCCTCAGCCCAAGGACTGCAATTAAAATCTCGGCGCATGGCAGCAATACTGGCAAATTCAGGGTGGGCCCATTGGTCCAGTAACTGGCGCATCACCCAGCGCTCCAAACGATCCATCGCCCCTTCAGCTGGATCGCGACGATTCCAATCTGCCATTGCCAATCGGCCTTGGGGCCGCAGCATACGCAGCAATTCATCGACATAACGCTGTTTATCAGGCATGTGGGGTGCTGCCTCCACGCTCCAAACCGCATCAAAGCCCCGATCCGGCAAATCAAGCGCCAAGGCATCCATGACGGCAAACCGACAATGACCCGCCAATTCCGGTGGTGTCAGGGCACGAGCCCGGGAAATTTGGGCCGGACTGATACTGATTGCCAGCACATCAAAACCATAGTGAAGAGCCAGAAGCCGAGCACTACCGCCAATTCCGCATCCCACATCCAGAATCCGGCTACCTGGGGGCAAGCGATCGAGACCACTCCAACGGACTAGTTCATGGACGAAGTCATCTTTGGCCAAACGAAAATCACGGGGCCTGGCAGGATTACCATAAAAACCAAGGTGAACATGGTCACCCCAAAGGCGCTCTAAAAGCGCATCTTCAGTCCAGCGATTATAGGCTTCAGCAACACTTGTTGAGCCTTGATAGCTGCGATTTGAAGCCAGCCAAAGGCCGACACAAATCAAGACTGTTGCAACTATCAATAAAACCAAGGCCAGAGATCCCACCAGGCTCTGCATTGACATTTAAAATTCGCCACTATTCAAATCGTCAGATTCAGCCTGGGAATCAGCCGAATCAAAGGTATCTTTAAGGACAGTCCTTGCAGCCAGCTGGCGGCGAGTCTGATCAAGTAGTTCATATTCTTGCCTCAGGCGCTCACCCGTATCGGTGATCTCAAGTAAGGCCTGCTGATGATCGGCCACAGGCCCACCCAGGTGAGCGCCGATCCAATAAGAAAGTTCGCGGGGAAGATCAGGAATATCAGGAGGAAGAATCGCTGGCTTTCCTATCAGCTTGCCGGTCAACTCAACCACATCCCTCAAGGCTTTACTGACATTGCCGGTAAGCGCAACCAAATCGTCGCGTGAATCGGAGGTATCGTCCTCAATCCAACTAACCATGGCCACGCGATAGGGAGTCTCACGCAAAATGCTGAGAACACGAAAACGTTGCTGCCCCATCGTCACAATATTGCTGCGGTCATCCTCTTGGGACTGCCAATGAAGAATCTCGGCACAACATCCAACATCCGCCATCTTTTGACGCTGGGGATCCCAACGAACCACACCGAAACGACGATCTTCCGCCATGACCGTCCGCAACATCATGCGATAACGGGACTCAAAGATATGCAGCGGCAGCACCTCCTGTGGGAAAAGGACCACATCAGGAAGGGGGAAAAGAGGCAGTTCCCTTACGGCTAAATCGGTCACGCGTTACGACTGAGCCCTAGGGTCAGCGGCAGGGTGACATTCAAGGCAGCCGTAGGGGTACTCACGGTTAAATTAATGGAAGAAATGGGCGGCACGGATGCAACAGCCCCACAATCCTAGTCAGAATAAAGGCATTAAGAGCCCCTGATTGTCACAACGCAATCAAAGAGCTCCAACAACCAGTCACATCAAAACCAACTAGGGGAGAGAGGGGTTCCTGCATAGACTGGTCTAACCAGTCAAAGCTTGACCTCAATATCGACGCCACTGGGTAAATCCAGCTTCATGAGGGCATCGATCGTCTTGGAACTCGGGCTGTAAATATCAATTATACGACGATGGGTGCGAGTCTCAAAATGCTCTCGGGAATCTTTGTCCACGTGGGGAGAGCGAAGAACACAATAGATTTTACGCTTGGTTGGCAGCGGAATCGGACCAATTGCAGTGGCAGCAGTGTGATCGGCCGTCTCGATGATCTTCTCACAAGAGAGATCAAGCATTCGCCGATCAAATGCTTTGAGGCGGATACGAATCTTTTGTTGGGGAATGGAACTCGTCATCAGATGAAAGGGTGCAGTACACCAAAAGAATTGGATTTTCTAGTTACTTTAAGTTGGTGAAAGGCTACAAAAGCCCGTTTCCAACTAAATTGACCGACCAGGTGAAAACCACCTAGTCGGTCAGTGTCGTCTCACTGAACGATCTTGGACACAACGCCGGCCCCGATCGTACGCCCACCTTCGCGAATAGCGAAGCGCATGCCTTGTTCGATGGCAACTGGGCAGATCAACTCGGCACTCATCTTGATGCGGTCACCGGGCATGACCATCTCAACGTTGCTGCCATCGTCTGCCGTGAAGGCAGTGATTTGACCGGTTACATCCGTGGTTCGGATGTAGAACTGAGGACGATAGCCAGCGAAGAAAGGAGTGTGGCGACCACCTTCTTCTTTCTTCAGCACATAAACCTCACCTTCGAATTTGGTGTGGGGCTTAATGGAGTTTGGCTTGACCAAAACCATGCCGCGCTCAATGTCTTCTTTCTGGATGCCGCGAAGCAGAAGACCGACGTTGTCTCCAGCCATGCCTTCATCAAGAAGCTTGCGGAACATTTCTACCCCAGTCACAGTAGTTTCCCGGGTGTCACGAATACCGACAACCTGAACAGTCTCACCAACCTTCACCTTACCCCGCTCAATACGACCAGTAGCTACGGTGCCGCGACCAGTAATGGAAAAAACATCTTCAATGGCCATCAAGAAGGGCTTGTCAATTTCACGTTCAGGCTGGGGAATCGCCTCATCAACAGCATCCATCAGATCCAAGATCTTATCGACCCATTCATCTTCTCCACGCACGGCTTTATTGCCAGCTTGAATATATTCAAGTGCCTTAAGGGCAGAACCGGCCACAACTGGGATGTCATCGCCTGGGAAGTCATAACTGCTGAGCAGCTCGCGCATTTCCAGTTCTACCAACTCAAGAATTTCCTCGTCATCAACCATGTCCTTCTTGTTTAAGAACACAACCAATGCTGGAACACCCACCTGTTTAGCCAAAAGGATATGTTCCTTGGTTTGGGCCATCGGACCATCAGTGGCTGCGACTACCAGAATGGCGCCATCCATTTGGGCTGCGCCAGTAATCATGTTTTTTACATAGTCCGCGTGGCCTGGACAATCCACGTGGGCATAGTGGCGCTTCTCGGTTTCGTACTCGACGTGAGCCGTGTTGATGGTGATGCCACGCTCCTTTTCTTCCGGAGCACCATCGATTTCATCGTAGGCTTGGGCCTTGGCCATGCCTTGGGATGCGAGGACGTTGGTGATCGCCGCGGTGAGAGTGGTCTTGCCGTGATCAACGTGGCCAATGGTGCCAATGTTGACGTGGGGCTTGTTCCTTTCGAACTTCTCGCGTGCCATGGAAGGAAAGAATCGAGGGGTGGGTTTTTGGGTTGGGAATGAAGATCAGGAATTGCCCTGATTCTTGGAGATGATGGCTTCAGCAACATTGCGAGGAACTTCCTCGTAGTGACTGAACTCCATCGAGAAGATACCCCGACCCTGGGTCATGGATCGGAGCTGGGTGGCGTAGCCAAACATCTCGGCCAAGGGAACCTTGGACTGCACTTTGGATTGGCCATTTTCAACGGACTGCCCTTCAACCTGGCCACGACGGGAGGAAAGATCCCCGATGACCGAGCCGAGGTAATCCTCAGGAACCTCCACTTCAACCTTCATCATCGGCTCAAGCAGAACAGGATTGCACTTCTTGACGCCATCTTTGAAGGCCATGGAGCCGGCGATTTTAAACGCCATTTCCGATGAGTCTACGTCGTG
>JBIIRU010000140.1:0-6866 GCA_044341355.1 Cyanobium sp.
GCACCGTGCCCAGCAGCCCGGCCAACACCACCGGCACCAGGGCGAGCTGGCCGCCGCGCACATAGAAGCCCCCCAGGGGCATGATCAACTCAGAGGGAATCGGTGGGAACAGGTTCTCCAGGAACATGGCCGCGAAGATGGCGGCATAGCCTGCGGTCGGGTTGGCCTCGACCGCCGAGCCGATCAGCTCGGGGAGCTTCTGCACAAGATCGAGGGCCAAGACTTAGATCTCCATTTATGGGAACGGTGGTTAACAATAGTGTGTTGGCATGGGAGCCAAGAGCCTCGACACACCACAAGAACCAATCAAGAATGACGTAAAACAAAAAACACTTACACAATCGGTCCCCAAGGCGCAACTGATGGAAGTTCAAGAATGAACTGAAAAAAGATTTATCAATGAACATGCTTCAAATCTTCCTAAGCATGACTCGCTTACCCTAAGGATTGCGGAATCGCATCAAGATGAATCAAAGCCCTCATCCGGCCAGGCTGAGTCGAAGACTTGAGCACAAAACTCAGCAGACATTCGTCAGATCAGACCATCCGCAAGCTCCAGCCCGAAGGCTGTGATGATCCAGGGAACCCCAGAAGTTCAGGTCTGACCCTCCGTAGTCCGACACGACTACCTGTCGTTGTCTATCAAGAAGCGATGGCATCACCAACACTGGCACAGGTCTGCAAGGGCCGAGTGCCTGACGTCGTTATCGGCGTCGACACCCACAATGACGTTCACGTGGCCGTTGCCCTGGCCCCCCAGTGGCGGCAAGCTCGGCCTGTTCACCCTCAAATCAAGGCATTCGAGCCTCGGACATTACACCATGCAAAGGGTCTCTGCTCGGCGGCTGGTACTGATCCGGTTGAACATAATCTTCTATTTTCTAAAGGCCAGGAGAACACAAAAACATAAAAAAGGCGGCAAATAGTGCCGCCATTCGAAAAGACGATTTAGCTGATATCGCCTGGAAATCTGGTCAGCTCAATACCGGTAATGCTCCAGCTTGTAGGGACCCTCCACCGGCACATTGATGTAGTCAGCTTGCTGGGCGCTGAGCTCGGTGAGCTTGGCACCGATCTTCTCGAGGTGAAGGCGGGCCACCATCTCATCAAGGTGCTTGGGCAGCACATAGACCTGCTTGTCGTACTGCGCACCTTTGGTGAACAGTTCGATTTGGGCCAGCACCTGGTTGGTGAAGGAGTTGCTCATCACAAAGCTGGGGTGGCCGGTGCCACAGCCCAGGTTCACAAGCCTGCCCTCGGCCAGCAGCAGCAGGCGATTGCCGCTGGGAAGAATGACGTGATCCACCTGGGGTTTGATGTTGTCCCAGGCGTACTGCTTCAAGGAAGCAACGTCGATTTCATTATCAAAGTGGCCGATGTTGCAGACGATCGCCTGATCCTTCATCTGGATCAAGTGCTCGTGGCGGATTACCTGGAAGTTGCCGGTGGCGGTCACGAAGATGTCCACATCCTTGACCACGTCGTCAAGACGCACGACGCGGTAGCCCTCCATGGCCGCCTGCAGAGCGCAGATCGGGTCGATCTCGGCGACCATCACCGTGGCGCCGAGGCCCCGCAGCGACTGGGCCGAACCCTTGCCGACATCGCCGTAGCCGAGCACCAGGGCGACCTTGCCGGCCACCATCACATCGGTGGCGCGCTTGATGCTGTCCACCAGCGATTCGCGGCAACCATAAAGGTTGTCGAACTTGCTCTTGGTCACCGAGTCGTTGACATTGATCGCCGGGAAGGGCAGCTCGCCGCTCTTCTGCAGCTGATAGAGGCGGGCCACACCGGTGGTGGTTTCTTCGGTGACACCCTGGATATTGGCGTAGATGCGGGAGTAGAAGCCAGGCTCCACGGCCAGCTTGGCCCGGATCGACTTGAACAGGGCAATCTCTTCTTCGCTGCCGGGGTTGTCAAGCACCGAAAGATCCTTCTCAGCCTTGGTGCCGAGGATCACCAGGCCGGTGGCGTCGCCGCCATCGTCGAGGATCATGTTGGGGGTACCGCCATCGCCCCACTCCAGGATGCGGTGGGTGAAGGCCCAATATTCATCGAGGGTTTCGCCCTTGTAAGCGAACACGGGGATACCAGCGGCGGCGATCGCGGCGGCGGCGTGGTCCTGGGTTGAAAAGATGTTGCAGCTGGCCCAGCGCACTTCGGCGCCGAGGGCCACCAGGGTTTCGATCAAGACGGCGGTCTGGACCGTCATGTGCAGCGAACCGGCGATGCGGGCGCCCTTGAGGGGCTTCTCGGCGCCGTATTTGGAGCGCAGGGCCATCAGGCCGGGCATCTCGGTTTCGGCGATGTTGAGCTCCTTGCGGCCGAAGTCGGCCTGGCCGATGTCGGCGATCACGTAGGAGCTGGTCGCGTTGGCGCTTGCGAAAGCAGCAGCTGGACTGGTCGGGGTAGCCACCATGGAAATTGCCTCCCTGCGGGAGGACGAGAACTGCAAATATGTGCAGAGACGCCGAGGCTTCGGGCTCGCTTGGAAAACAATCTACAGGAAACGCAACGTCTGATTACGGATCGAACCGAAAATGCCTCTTAGTGGTATCCCAAGCACAACAGGGAGCCTTGACCATGGTCCACCCAAACCCAGCACCAGGTTTCCCTGATCCAGCGGCTGCCGGTCACACCGCAAGGGTCCCCACCCGGCTGCTCCCGGACCTAGCGGCCACCTGGGCCCTGGGAGAAGAACTGGCCCAGGGGCTTCCGGCAGGGGCCGTGCTGCTGCTCTGTGGCGAACTGGGCGCGGGCAAGACCACCTTGGTCCAGGGGTTGGCGAATGGGCTGGGCATCCCCGAGACAGTCACGAGCCCCAGTTTTGCCCTGGCCCATCACTACACGGGGAGACGGGCCAACGGCACCCCAACGGCCCTGGTGCACCTAGATCTCTACCGGATCGACCATCCAGCCGCCGCCGATGAGCTGTTCGCCCAAGAATTGGAGGAAGCGCTGTTCCTCGGCGCCGTCATGGTGGTGGAGTGGCCCGAAAGGCTGGGGGAACGGCCGAATCCGGCCTGGACGATCACTCTGACCTACGCGGATCCCAGCGATCCCCTGGCGGGTCGCGTGGCCATGGGACTTACGGTCAATGCGGCTGACGACGGCAAGCAAACCGAGGGGACCCAGCAGGAAAGCCGTCAGTAATCAGATCCAAGAGCGCGGCAATAATGCGGGCATTGGCGGCAGGAAATGGGAAGGCCCCCAAATCCCTGGGTTCCACCCAGCGGACCTGCTGGGAAGCCAAAGCCTGGGGCTCGCCCGCCAAGTGCCGGCACAAGTGAACAATAAAGCGCAAACGCTTGTGGCTGTAGGTGTGATCCAGGCGAATCAGCTCCTGCTCCACGGCCACCTCAATCGCCAGCTCCTCCCTTAACTCGCGGGCAATGGTGTCCGCAATCGCTTCGCCGGGTTCCTGCTTGCCACCGGGAAACTCCCACATCCCCCCCAGCAGGCCCTGCTCAAGCCGCTGATCAATCAGCACACGGCCAGACCCATTGAAAACCAGCCCAACACCGATCACCTGAAACGGGGGGTCCGTAGAGGCAACCTGCACGAGGTATCAAGCGGGGTCACCAATAGGGTAAGCAGCGCAAAAGCCGCTCCAGGGACAGCCTGCCGAGGCGGGCGATCGGCAAGTGCGTTCCTCAAGGCCTCAAAGCATGCGCACCAGCAGGTTCCCGTCCCGCACCTGCAGGCTGTACTCGGAACTGCAGGCTGTGGTCTCCGAAGGTACGCAAGGCCCATCAGGAAAGGCCCCGGGTTCAAGCTGGCTGCGCTCAAGCTTCAGGCCGTGGAACTGAAGCTGTGTGCGTCCCCAGCTCCAATCGTCGTTGATCAGCCTGGGTACCAGGCGGTCCAGCAGCGGGAACTTGGTCTGGCTGTTGCGCAGCACCGGGGACTGCGGCATCCCTCCTACGAACCGGATCGCCGTCAGCCTGGCTTCCGGCAGCCGCACCTGCAGGCGGGAAATCCCATCGATTAGCCGCGAGATTCTCCCCTGCTCATAGATCGCCTGGGTCGAGGTGGCATGGCCATAGGCATAAGCCACCACCACCAGCAACCAGGCCAGGGACGCCACCGCAGCCCGGGGGATCCCCCTCCAGCGGAGCTGGGTAGTCCCGGCCACGATCTGCAGGGCCAGCGCCGAGAGCAACGGGCCAAGAAACAGCAGCAGGCGCGGCGCCCGAGCCAGGGGATCCTCCAGGCCCAACAGGGCACCGGGGGAGATCAGGGCGATCAGCGCCACGGCCGCCAGCACCAGAACTGAGCAGGCCATCTGGCGCCATCGCCCCGCCGAATTACCGCCACGGCCCATCGTCCAACGCCCGACAGCAACCCAGACAACGACGGCATAAGCCAGTAGCAGCAGCAGCCAGGGAACGCTGATGGGCCAACGGCTCCAGTCAGCGAAGATGATTTGCCAAAATTCCAGGGCGTGGCGCAGGAGCTGGGTGGGCAGGGCCGCATCAAGGGGGAGCGCCCGACCCTGTTCGGTGGCGTAGGACGTGCGCTCCTGCAGGACCAGCCGGATCAGCATCAGGTAGCTGGCCAGGGCGAGGCCATAACTGGCCCACACCCGCCCCAGCCTGCGACAGAGAGAAGGTGGGGCCAGCACCGGCGCCGCCAGGCCCAAGGCTTCCCCCACCACCAACATAAGAGCAAAGGGCAGAAAGCCGCTGGTGGCTGGCTGGTACAGGCAGAGGGAGGCCAACAAGAGAGCCGAGCTAACCAGCAGACCCCTCCACGACACCACGCGGTGCAGCGTCACGGAGGCCACGACGGCCAGGCCCAGGGCCAGGGCCATCGCCAGACAATCGAACCCGTAGGAAAGGTTTTCCAGGGCATAGGGCTGGCCCAGCAGCGGCAGGGTCGCCAGGGCGCTCCAGAACGGTGAGCGCAGCCCGTAGGCGCGTGCGGCCGCCACAGCCACCAATGCCAGCACCCCCACAGCCAGAAGCTGGTGCAGGGGCGCCACAGCCACAGCCGGAGCCCCCAGGTTCACCAGAGCAACCAGGCCAGCGGCCAGGGGACGCCCCACCTCGGCCCAGCGGTACTCGCCATCCATCGAGCGGCCATAGTCGTCGATGTAGCGGTGAACAAATAGCAGGATCGGCAACACGAGAAATAATCCCGCCGCCAGCGAGGCCTTGAACTGGCGGATGCTCCCTACTGGCCAAGGAGACACGAATGCGGACAGCACGCGCCGCCAGCCAAGACCATCTGAGCCATGGGCAGGCCGCATCCACAACCTCGGGGAAAGATTAAATATAAAGCCAACTCCTTGATGGCCTCAAACTAGTTGTTGAGCGATCAATAATCATCGAACGGGCCCAAAAAACAGACCGCCACAGCCATTGCCCTGACCCAGAGCCAAACCAACCGCCTCGGCGAATTGCCCAGCCAGAACCTTTTGGCCCAACCAGAGCATGAGGTCGAGAGTGATCGGGGACTCAAAACCTGGATCATTCAGGGACGGCCGTGGCGGCCCTGAAAAAAGATAGGCATGGCCCCTGGCAAGTCCACAGAGCTACAAGTCCCCTGAAGCATCAGCATGGCTTGGTCTGCCGATGCGCTTTGCGATGGCCATTGCCCCCCTGCCTGCCCTGATCACAGTGCTGGGATTGGTGTGGATAGGGGGGCGCATCGCCTATGCGGTGGGCTACCTGCAGGCGGCGGAAAAACGTGGTCCAGGCTTTGGCATCAGTTTTGTCAGCAGCCTGGTGCTACTGGTAATGGCGGCCGTCGGAGCCATCCGTGCCCTCTGAACAGCCCAGGGGCTCAGCGAAAGCCTCCCGGCCGCGGCCGGGTAGTAGATAGGGAAACATTGCCACTGGCTGGGGCTGGGCTGGGGGGCGACTTGGGCACCGCCACCACGTTGAAGGCCAGGGACCAGCGTTCACCCTCGCCCCGAAAGGGGGCCACCGAATGGGGCTGCCAGGCAGGAAAGACGAAAAACTCACCGGGCACGGGCAAAACATACTCAGCCATACCGGTGCGGAAGCTCTGGATATGCCATTCCTCTGGGCCATGGAAGCAAAGCTGGCCATCAAAGCGGTCCGGACCAATCTGGGGCGGCACTTGCAGAAAAATGACCCCGGAGAAACTGCCACCATGGGTGTGGGTGGGGTTGTAATCACCAGCCCTCTGCACATTCAGCCAGAGGTCGATCAAGCGGAGCTCATAGTGACCAGCGCTCCATGGTCCCCGGCCGCCGGGGGGTTGCCTGTCGATTACATGGCGAATCCAGCGCTCACAACTGGGCAAGATCACACAGCGACTCAATTCCTCAACCTTGGGATGCTGGGATGGCAGTTCGCGCTGCTGAAACAACTGGCCGGCCAGCTTGGCGGAGGCATCAGGACAGCGCTCGGGAGCTTTGACGACGGCAAGGGCCAGGGCTTGTAAATCAGCCAGCAAGGGGGCAGCCAGCCTGCCCTTGACCACCGTGCGGGGAAACAGCGTCAGGACCTCAAGAGCCTCGGAGCCGAGCGATCCTGATGTCCCCAACGGATCTGGATCGGCGACGTTCATGGCCAGGGACCGAATCGCGTCAAGTTACGTCCAGATCAACTCGCCACATAGGCCTGAACTGCCTCTCGACGGCGACGCAGGTTGGCGAGGCCGTCGCGCTCGAGATTGCGAACCCGATCGCGGCTGATGCCCAAGTGGCGCCCGATTGCCGTCAGGCTCATGGGCTCGCCATCCTCGATGCCGTAGCGCATCCTCATCACCTGGCCCTGCAGTTCCGGTAGCTGCTCCAGCAGCGCCCGCAAATCACCCTTCAGGCATTCCACCGCCACCACCTCATCCGGCAGCACCCCATCGCCCGCCAGTAAATCCAGCAATTCCGTATC
>JBIIRU010000141.1:0-6857 GCA_044341355.1 Cyanobium sp.
TTTTTCTTGGCGTAGGTCTGTTCGTAATCCGTAAAACCCAGCTGGAGGGAGATGGTCATCCGTTCCCAGTCTCAACTTTGAACGTGGCCCTATTCTAACGGGTTGTTCAGAGGTTCCCTAGCTTCAATTGGTATCCCCCCCGGCGCTCTGCCTTGACGATGGCGCTTCTTTCGCTGCAGCCGGGGCGATGACCGACGTATTCGCACCTCCTGTTCCACTTTTTGCTGACCTGTTGGGGCAGGATCTGGCCACCCACTTGCTTGCGGCGGCTCTGCGGTCTCGCCGCCTGGCGCCTGCTTATTTGTTTGCCGGTCCCGATGGGGTGGGCAGGCGACTGGCTGCGTTGCGATTTCTTGAGGGTGTAGTGGCCACGAAACCCGACAGCGGCGGCCAGGCTGCCTCCTTGGACGTTCTGGCTGGGGACGGTCGTATCAGGCGCCTGATGGCCCAGGGCAATCACCCCGATTTGCTGTGGCTGGAACCTACCTTTCAGCACCAGGGCCGGCTGATTCCTGCCTCCCAAGCCACTGAGAGCGGCATCAGCCGCAAGGTACCGCCGCAACTCAGGCTGGAGCAGATCCGTGAGGTCTCCCGCTTCCTTTCCAGGCGACCGGTCGAATCTGGGCGCTGCATGGTGGTGTTGGAGTCGGTGGAGTCGATGGCCGAGACGGTCGCCAATGCCCTGCTCAAAACCCTGGAAGAACCAGGGGATGGGGTTTTGGTGTTGATCAGCGCCGCCCCCGATCGCCTGCTCGCCACGATCCGCTCCCGCTGCCAGCGCATTCCCTTCCGTTCCCTGGCTCCAGCGCAGGTGCAGGAGGTATTACAGGCCACCGCATCGGCAACTGCTGACGGGGCTTCCCCGGATGCGCTGGCTTGCCCCCCTGATCCCCCCGAACTCCTGGAACTGGCGGAGGGCTCCCCTGGGGGCCTGCTGGCCCATCGCCGGCAGTGGCATTCCCTGCCCGAGGGGCTGGCCGATCGCCTCCTCGCCCTCGGGCCAGACCCGTTGGAATCCCTGGCCCTGGCCAGGGATCTGAGTGAAGCCCTGGAGGGGGAGCAGCAGCTGTGGCTGCTGGGTTGGTGGCAACTCGCCGGCTGGCGCCGGCGCCCGGATCCGTTGCGCTGGCGTCGGCTCGAACGGCTGAGGGCCCAGCTCCTGGGCCATGGTCAACCCCGTTTGGCCTGGGAGGTGGCGTTGTTGGAACTCGCGGCGTTGCCGGCTCTGCCCTTTGGGGCTGCCCTCCCGTCCGGCACTTATATAGGGAGAGAAGCCGACGGCCCTGGGTGATGGAGCGTCAGGAGGAGTGGCGACAACTGTTGGCGGACGGCCAGTATTTCAAGGTGGTCTGCGGCGCCGGCCACGAGGTGGAGGCTGATGTCGAGCGGCTGGCTTACGTGTATACCCTGGCTGGTTGCAATGGTTTTGATGTCTCCGCCAAGCCTGAGGTGGTCGAGGCCTGCGGCCGCGGCATACAAGCCGCCGTCGAGGTAGCTCCCGCCGTGGGCCTGAGCCTGGGGGTGCGCCCCTTCATCACGGTGAGTGTGGGCATGCCAGGGGATCACCATGTGCGCAAGGCCGTGATCAGCAGCGATTGTGTGGCCTGCGATTTGTGCATACCGGCCTGTCCAACGGCGGCGATCACGGCGAATTTATTGGTTGTGGACCCGCTATGTATCGGCTGTGGGCGGTGTGAGGCCGTTTGTCCGCCAGCGGCGTCGGCGATTCGCTGGCGCCATGATGCCAAGCTCCTGCGCAGCATCCTGCCGGCCTGTCTGCAGGCGGGGGCTGAAAGCATCGAACTCCACGCCGCCGTTGCCGATGAGGAGGCCACTTTGGCCGAATGGCAAGTGGTGAATGACTGTTTGCCCGATGGCCTGGTTTCCCTTTGCCTCGATCGTCACTACCTTTCAAACCACGATCTCCTGGAGCGGATCCGTCGGGCCCATGCAGTGGCCGGGAACCGTTTGATGCTCCAGGCAGACGGGGTGCCTATGGGTGGGGTGGCGGGATCGGGTTGGAATGCCACTCTCCAAGCGGTGGCGATGGCGGATGTGATTGAGCGGGAACTCAAGGCGAGAGATCCCCGCTTTCGGCACCTGCCGGTTGTGCTATCTGGGGGCACCAACAGGGGGACAGGTGAACTGGCGGCCCGTTGTGGCGTCCCGTTTGCGGGGATTGCCATGGGCAGTCAGGCCCGTCGCTTGGTCCAGGAGGGGCTGCAAGACGTCAAGGTGGGCCGCGTGGACAAAGCTCTTAAGACGCTGGTTGCTGGGGCCAACACCATGATTCTGACAAGCTTGGGAAGGTCAGAGCATCGCTGAATTCAGACCACCGCGTTGGCACTGTCTTTGGAGCGCCGCGCCGCCGAATCTGCAGGGGCGGTGCGGGCGGCAGCCATTACTTCTGCCAGCTGTTCCACCTGCTCACCGACGGGAAGCTCTAGGCAGTATCCGGCCCCGTAGACGGTTTTGATGAATCGGGGTTTGCGGGGTTCTGGCTCCAGTTTGGTGCGCAGATGGCGCACATGGACACGAATCGTTTCGATGTCATCGTCCGGCTCGTAGCCCCAAACCTCCTTGAGAATCAGGGAAGGTGAAACGGTTTGGCCATGGCGTTGCAGGAGGCAATGCAGCAGCTCAAACTCCAGATGGGTGAGCCTGATTGGCTGTTCAAACCAAATGGCTTCAAAGCGTTCTGGAACGAGGGTAAGGGGTCCGTAGTTGAGGATTTCGTTATGTTTGCTTGAAAGTGGTGCCCGCTCGCTGCGCCGCAATAAAGCCTTGACCCGGACCATGAGCTCTTCAAGATCAAAGGGCTTGGTCAAGTAATCATCAGCCCCAGAATTGAATCCACTCACCTTGTCTTTGGTTCCGCCAAGGGCGGTGATCATTAAAATTGGGATTTTGGCGGTTCTTTCATCACGTCGCAGCCGCTGACAGAGGGTTAGTCCATCAACCTTGGGAAGCATCAGATCCAAAAGAATCACATCTGGATTGTGCTGAAGCGCAAGCGCCTGCCCCTTAATGCCATCGTCGGCACGCTGAACATCAAAGCCGCCATGCTCAAGGTGACCCGCAACTAGGTCACGCATGTCACTGTCGTCCTCGATCAGCAGAATGCAGGGTTTCATGGCAGGATTAAAGCGAGCGGCAATGGTAAGGAAATCTCCCAATTTTTAGGGGATTCAAAGCCATTGTTACCACCAAGGCAAGCCAGTTGCAGGTCCGTTGGCCACAGTTCAAGCGCTGATTGGAATCTTGCGGCCCGGCCGGATGGTTTTGGAACCGCCCTTCGGTTGCTAAACCCTTCTGCTTCACTGGCCTCATTGCTGAACGCCAACGCGTTAGCAGCTGTACCCTGGCTAGCAAATCTTAATAAAATTTTTAGTATTAGCATTTTGGATTGAAAATATCATGAGTGCTTTTCCTCGGCTGTTGGGTCAAAAAGCAGGCCTAATGATTAAGGAGGGTTGATCCATTTGTACTACATGTACCCCAGGGATGGAGCAGGGCTTGCGCTTGTTTATTAATCAACCTGAACTCCCCGGGCGGGATTCGAACCTGCGACCAATCGGTTAACAGCCGACCGCTCTACCACTGAGCTACCGAGGAATGGACCGGAAGGACCCGAGGGCCCAAATTTCCCAGAACCCTTGGAACCTACCCCTAAGCCTGGCCTTCGGGCAAGGGGGCCAGCTGGGTTCTCATACTGGCGCCACTGCACCAACGCCCTACCAGGCCCCCCTCCATCAAGGCCGCTCCATCACACAGGTTGAGTTCTTCCAGTCGGTGGGTGATCCAGAGGGCGGTCAGAGGCTTTGCTGGGTCGCTGCAAAGCCTGCGGATCAGGTGCAGCACCTCCCTTTGGCTCTCGGGATCCAGTAGGGCCGTGGGTTCATCCAGCAGCAGCAGATCGGCCTGGGCGGCCAAGGTGCCGGCGATGGCCAGGCGCTGTTTCTGTCCCCCGCTCAGGGTGTGGATGGGCCGTTGCTCGAATCCCGGTAGGCCCACCTGAGCCAGTGCTTGATGCACCGCCCGTTGGCGTTGATCGGAGTCCATCGGCCCCCTCAGGCCGATCATCAGGTCACTGCCACAGCTAGGCAGGAGCAATTGGTGATCGGGGTTTTGAAAGACCAGGGCGGGTCGCAGGTCAGTGGTGATGCGTCCCGCCTGGTACTGCAAGAGGCCCGCGATACAGCGCAGCAGGGTGCTTTTACCACTGCCGTTGCTTCCCACCAGCATCCAGAGACCGGAACGGGGGATGCGCAGGTTGCATTGACGCAAGGCCGGCTGTCCCGCAGGCCAGCAAAAGCTCAAGTCCTCCACGACAAGGGGGGAGGCCAGGCTGGCCGTTGGCGGGTCCTGAACCATCGAGATCAGCCGTCCAGGCTGAAACCTGGCCTTTTGCCGCTGGCGCCGATGGCTGATTTCTCGTAAATCTGGATGGCGACAAGCTCGGTGCAAAGCAAGCTGATGCGCTTGTGTTCGTCCTTTTCACAGGTCAGCTCAAGCAATTTGGGATGGCCTGCTTCCATCGCCTGACGAAGTTCCTGATAAAGCGACTGGGCAGCTGTCAGGTCCTTGCGCTGGACAGCGACCGGCATGGCGGTGAGGCGGAGAGAGAGCTCGACGACGTACATGGCAGGGGCTAGGACCGCCCCACTCTGGACGAAAGCCGAGGCCTTAAGGGTGGGGGGTGGAAAGGCTGGGTTTAGGGGATGGCCAGCTCGACGGGGGTGGGGGTGGCTATTGGGATACTTTGCCGCTGGCGATAGGCGGCTAGCTGATCTCCAATCTGCTGGCGGACGATGTCACGGTATTCAAGAAAGTGTTCGTTGTGGGCGCACACGGCCAGATATTGCTCGGCAACGCCTGGGTTGGCGATGATGATGTGGCCCAGATGGTGCCAAAACGCCCAACGGGTCTTACGAACCACTCCTTGCCGCCAGCAGACAATCAAAAGGGCACGGACGATGACCCACTCAGGCATCTTGAAAGCCGCTTTAACCCGCGGGGCACCTAACTTTAGAAAATAACGATAGACACGGTCGAGATATTGAACCGGTTCGTAGAGAGTGCAGAAAGCGTCAACATATTCATTGGCGATGTCTTCCACCGGACGGGTTGGGATGAAGTTCATCAATGTGGTCTGATTGATATTGCCCCCATCGGCAATCAGACGCCCCTCTTTGTCGAGACGGTGCCACAGGGCCGTATGGGGCAAGGCCTGAAGCATGGCAAAGGTAGTTGTGGGAATGCCGGTTTGCTCGGCAAAGGCCACAATTCGTTGACCAGCCCCGGCTTTCTCGCCGTCGAAGCCGATGATGAATCCGGCAATCACCCGCAGGCCTGCCCTCGTCACTTTGTCCACCGATTCGTGGAGCGGTGAACGGGTGTTTTGAAATTTCTTGGTAAATGAGAGACTTTCGGCATCAGGAGTCTCAATTCCCATGAAGACGGCGGCAAAATTGCAGGCCATCATCAAGTCGATCATCTCGTCATCGTCGGCGAGATCAAGGGAGGCTTCTGTATCGAAGCGAAAGGGATAGCCGTGTTCCCTTTGCCAGGATTCCAGCGCTGTCAGCAAGAGTTTGACATTTCGCTTATTTCCAATAAAGTTATCATCAACCATGAATATACCGCCACGCCACCCCAGATTGTAGAGCACCTCTAGTTCGGCTATTAGCTGTTGCGGTGTTTTGGTCCGAGGTTTGCGTCCGTAGAGCACGATGATGTCGCAGAACTCACACTGAAACGGACAGCCCCGCGAGAACTGCACGCTCATGGAGTCGTAGGCGCTCATTTCGAGCAGGTCGTAGCGCGCGATCGGGGTCAGGCTGACATCGGGCTTTTCACCATTGGCCGTAAATCGCCCGCTCTTGGCACCTTGCTGCAGGGCTTCGACAAAAAGCGGCAACGTGATTTCCCCTTCATCCAGGATGAGAAAGTCAGCTCCGGCCGCAGTCAATTCGTCAGGGGTTGAAGTGGGGTAGGGACCGCCGACGGCGACAGGTTTGCCAAAATGGTGTGCCATATTGATCTGGCGAATAATATCATCTTTTTGTACAATCATGGCCGACATGATCACCAGATCTGCCCATTGCCATTCCTCGGCGCTGACAGGACGAATGTTCACGTCAACAAGCCTGAACTCCCATTCCTGCGGCAGGATTGCCGCGACGGTGATTAGGCCAAGGGGTGGGAGAAGAACCTTGCGTTGGACTAATTCGAGAATTTTCTCGTAACTCCAGAAGGTCTTAGGGAATTGCGGATAGACAAGTAGAGTTTTCAAAGTTGCAAGTTTCTAATAATGACTACTTTAGGCCAATCTCCCCTTTCCGGCTTGTCCCATCATTCTTCTTCAAGCGCTGTCGGCTTGAAGAAGCCTTTTCCCCCCGACCATGACCGGCTGCATTCGCTTGAGCTGGCTTGGCTCTGGATCAGGCTTTTGCCGATCTCCAAGGGCGTCTGCTGGCCTGGCCTCTCTAGTCCTCTAGGTACTTATCCTTATTTTACGCGTGGTACCAGGAAAGGCGGCTGCAGGCGCGACGTCTGCCCCCTAGGATTCGATTTGTAAAGCTTCATAAAGCCTCTCATGACGATTGCTGTAGGGCGGGCGCCATCGGCCCGGGGATGGTTCGACGTCCTCGATGACTGGCTGAAGCGCGACCGCTTCGTTTTCGTGGGGTGGTCCGGTCTGCTGCTTTTCCCCACGGCCTATTTGGCCCTGGGGGGCTGGCTGACCGGCACCACCTTCGCCACCTCCTGGTACACCCACGGCATTGCCAGCTCCTACCTGGAGGGCTGCAACTTCCTCACCGCCGCCGTCAGCACCCCCGCTGACGCCATGGGCC
>JBIIRU010000142.1:0-6827 GCA_044341355.1 Cyanobium sp.
CCGCAGCCTCCGCCTCGCCGGTGAGCAACAAATTGAGCCCATCGCGGTCGTCATAGGCCAGGGCCTGGGCCCTGAGACGGCGAAGCCTGGCGGGATCGCCCTGGACGAGATCGATTACCACCCGGGGGCTGGAGGGCAGGACCACACCACCTTTCAGGCTGGGATCGAGCAACACATCCCAATCTTCAGTCGCCTGGGGCACCAGGTCATCCCTGCGTCGCAGCAACAACACCCAGGGACTGCAGGCCCATGGGAAGGCCAAGGCGGCTGAACCCGCTGGAGCAAACAGGCGACTGACGGGCTGGGCGCCTACCTCCAGCCGCTTCAGCAGCGCCGGTGCCCCGAAGGGCTGCAATCTGTTGGCAGGCACCGTGGTGGCCCAGCCATCAAGGCACTGGACCAGGCCAGGCGCTGGGGACTGGCTAGCGCTAGCCACCACAGCGGCCGGATCTTCCAGCCAGCGTGCCTGCCAAGGGGCTGGCAACTCAGCCGCCCAGGCCTTGGGCAAATCGCCCCGGTGGGCCACCAGTTCAGACCTGCTCTGGCGACAACCGGCCAGCCAGCCCAGGCTTAACGCCGCGCCGAAGCGCAGCACCTGACGTCGGGGAAAAACGGGCGAATTCATGGCGGGACCGTAAAGGCTCCCAGGTCCCTTTCGGCCAGCAGGAGATGACAGGCGCGGTCGCAAGCCCAGGCCAGGGCCTGCGGTTGGCGACCACTCAGCTGCCAAGCCAGGGCCAGTCCTCCGGCACCCACGCCCTCTTTGACAAAGCCCCTCTCGTAATCGAGCAGGGCGGGATGCTGGGGTGCATGGAAGCGCAGATCGGCCACCAACCCCAGGGGAGTGACTCCCCAACGGCGCTCCAGGGTTTGCAGCAAGCCCTCCAGGTTGCTGCTGGGGTCATTGGCGACCCAAGCGGTGGTGCCGATGGCCACCTGGGCCGCCAAGCCCGCCCGCAGAGAAGCTGGGGCCAGGGCCAGGGCCAGGGCCAACACCGCAGCCATCTGGCTGCCACCTGCCAACAGCACCGGCACCCCTTGGGCCGCCGCCGCCAAAACCAAACCAGCCGCCACAGGTTGCATCGGATCGCCAACGGCAGCGACCACCGCCATGGGATCAGTGTCGGGCGGAGGCCCCTCCCCCTGGCTGTTGGGCAAGCCAAGGCCAGCCGCCGCCAGACCTTGGCGCACCAACTGGGCCTTGAGCGAGAGATCGGGTTCGCGCAGGCTGCTACCCACCAATCCTTCCACCGCTAAGCCAAGACCGGAGAGCACCGCCTGGGCCGTGGAGGTACCCCCAGGCACACATTCGGCCAGCAGCAGGGGCCGCAGCGAGCTGGCCTTGCCCAGGCCCACCCCCCAGCGTCGCCCAAGGGCGAGCAGGCCGGCCACCGTGCCCCTATCCATGGCCCGACCACTGGTGAGGCAACGGGCCGGTCCCGCCCCCAGGGAACCTGGAAGTCGCAGGTGGGGCACGGACGGCGCCTGGGCACAACCGAGATCTATCACCAAAGGATGCCAACCCAAGGTGTCCACCACAACTTGCGAGATCAAGGCCGGGGAGACTCCCGCAGGCAAAGGCGGTAGGCCATGGGGCCGCTGGCGCCCTGGCCCAAGAACCAGGAGTTCGGCATCTGCCGCCGCAGTGAGGCGACGGCTCTCCGGAGTGGCCCCCGCCGCCGAGATGCCGGGAATCTCCGCAGTGGCAGTTGCCGCCAGCAGTACAACCACCTGAATCTCATCTGCAGCAGCGCACCAGGCGTCCTGCCACCGGGATGCCTGGTCTGAGTCGCCCCAAAGGCGACGCAATTCACTCACAGGGGATCAAGGGACACCAGGGCCCTCAAGGCCTCGGGAGGTTCGCTGATGGGGGAGCCCAGCCGCGGGAAAATCCAGTAGGCGACAGCATGGAGACACACAACCATCAATAAATTCTGAAACATAACCAGCAGCAGGGCCGCCAGCTGCACCTGGGTGATGTCGAAGCCTGCGGCGAGGCCCGGCAACGGCAACCGCTCCAGCAAGGAGGCGGCTGCGGTTGTAATCAGCACCCAGAGATTCTCACCAACCAGCACCGAAAGCACCGCCACCCTCACCAGAAAACCCAGAGCTCCGATGAGGGCCCCAAGGGCCAGGGTCAACCACCAACTCTTTCGCGTCCGCCAACCCCAGCCCAGCCAAAGGGCAAGCAGGCCGAAGGGGAACAGCATCAACGGACCGCGAATCGGCCCCATAAGGGCCACCAAGAGCAAGGCACTGACGGCCACTCCTTCCCATGCACATCGCCAGCCGTGGCGCAGCTGGAGCAGGGCCAGGGGCAGGGGCAAGGCGAGACGAAATAGGGGCCCGCCTACGGGCAGGTAGTACAGCGCCACCCACAACAGGGCAGTGGCCGCCGCCAAATAGGCGGTGTCCATCATCTGGCGGGCCGCCCGGGCCGTGAGCTGACGCGAGGAGTTGGGAACCAAAAAAAACAGCCTCAGCGGGGGGGCGGGGCAGGCCGGGTCGTAGGAGCCGGTGCAGCGGATTCAGCGGCAGAGGCCGGGCTGGGGGGAGGAGTCGCCAGGGGCGCTGAGCCGGGGGTGGTTATGCGCTCAATTGTTTCAACTTCGAAGGCCACCCCGGTGGCGCGGAGGGCCTTGGTGACAGCCTCGGCCGGTGCTGAAGGGTCAGCCTCGGGCAGGCGAATCGTGACGCGATAGGGCAGGGGATTGGCGGCCGGAGCGCTCTTACGGACCCGGGGCGCGCCTGGGGCCATGGCCGGGGTGCCGGCGGCGGTAGGGGGCGGGGGACCGGCGGCGGTCTTGGTGGCACCTGAGGCCGGAGAGGCTTGCTGAGCCGGGGCGGCCGGCCCGCTGGCCGGGAGTTGGCCGCCGGGCGGCGTCAGACCAACGGGTTTTGGCATGGGTCCTGTCATGGTTGGCGCCGGATTCGCCTGGGACGCCGGACCGGCAGCCTCCTGTTGGGAAGAGGGTTGGTCAACAGATCCCGGGGACGGGAAACTTCGACTCAAGCCATCACCCAACGGGGTGCCCGTGCAGCCTGTCTGCAGCAACAGCAAAACCATGGCGGTGGCCATGGTCGCTGGGGCGCGGCAAGGGATGGGCATCAGCTACCTGCGGGCTTGATCACCCGCACAGCACTGGCCCGCAGCCGTCCCGTCTTTGTGGTGGCCGGAGTTTTGCGGGCGGTCGCCGCCCCCGGATCCTTGGCGGTTGTGCGCCCCTTGGTCGCCGCGGCCCGTGTCTTGGGAGCGCTGCCGCCTGCGCCTGCGGCAGTCTTGGCAGCCTTGGTGCCGCTGCGGGATCGGGAGGGAGAACTGGCGGCCTTGGCGGCCAGCAATTCAACGGCCTGCTCAAGGGTGAGGGTGTCGGCCGTGGTGCCCTCGGGCAGGGAGGCATTCACCTTGCCCTGTTTCACATATAGGCCGTAGGGACCATCAAATAACTGGATCGCCTCATTGGCCCCCTCAGGGGTGCCCAGATCCTTGAGGGCCGTGCGGCCGCCCCGCCCCCGTTTGGGCTGGGCCAGAAGCTCAAGCGCCCGGGTCAGGCCGATCACCAAAACATCATCCTCAGCCTTGATCGAGCGATAGTCCTTTTCTCCCTTGCCCTTGTCGTGAACCACATAGGGGCCGAAGCGGCCTAGACCCGCCTGCACCTTGCCCCCGTCTGGATGCTCACCAAGATGGCGGGGGAGCCGCAGCAAACCGAGGGCGTCCTCAAGCTTCATCTCTTCTGGCTTGACCCCCTTTGGCAGAGAAGCCCGCTTCGGCTTAGGGGTTTCTTCGCTGGCCTGGCCCAGCTGAAGATAGGGGCCATACTGGCCAAACAAGAGGTAAACCTGCTCGCCTGTTTCGGGGTCCTCGCCAATGGATTCAGGCCCCTCGGATTTCTGGCGCAGAATCAATTCGGCCTTGTCGGCATCTAGATCGGCCGGGGTTATCTCCTGGGGAAGCGTGGCCTTGAGCAACTCCTCTTCGCCATCTGTGCCCAGACGGCGGGATTCGAGGTAGGCACCGAAACGGCCGATACGAACCACACAGGGCAGGCCCTCTAAAGCCACGGTGCGGGAATGACCCGGATCGATGTCGCCTTCGCGCCTTTGCACCAAGGCCTCGAGCCCCTCCTCGCCCTTATAGAAATCTTCGAGATAGGGAAGCCAGCGGACCTTACCGGTGGAAATTTCGTCGAGGGTGTTTTCCATACGGGCGGTGAAACCCGTATCCACCAGATCGGGGAAATGCTCCTCCAGCAAGGCGGTCACGGCAAAAGCCGTGAAGCTGGGAATGAGGGCGTTGGCCTGCAACGTGGCATAGCCGCGGTCAATGATCGTGCCGATGATGCTGGCGTAGGTGGAGGGGCGTCCAATACCCTCCTTCTCCAGCATTTTGACCAGGGCGGCTTCGCTGTAACGGGCCGGTGGTTGGGTCTGGTGACTGAGGGCTTCAACGGAGCGGCAATCGGGAGCGTCGCCGACCTTGAGGGCTGGCAGCAAAACCTCCTGGCCCTCCAAGGCGGCATCAGGGTCGTCGCTGCCCTCGACATAGGCCCGGAAAAAGCCTGGGAAATCAATCCGCTTGCCCGTGGCCCGGAAGGTGCTGTTAGCCACCTCCAAATCGATCGCCAGCATGGTCAAACGGGCGTCGGCCATCTGGGAGGCCACGGTGCGCTTCCAGATGAGTTCGTAGAGCGCCAGATCCCTACCCTCCAGACCGGTCTCCCCAGGGGTCCGGAACGCCTCCCCCGCAGGCCGAATGGCTTCGTGGGCCTCCTGAGCATTGCGGGATTTGGTGGTGAACTGGCGGGGGGCCGGACTGAGGTAGTCCTGGCCATAACGCTCTGTCACACAGCTGCGGGCGGCCTTGATGGCTTGCTCGGAGAGATTCACCGAGTCTGTGCGCATGTAGGTGATAAAGCCCCGCTCATAGAGGGCCTGGGCGGTGCGCATGGTGTCCCTGGCAGAGAGACGCAGCTTGCGATTCGCCTCCTGTTGCAGGGTGCTGGTGGTGAAGGGAGCCACGGGCTTGCGCACGGTGGGTTTTGCCTCGACCGCCGCCACCTGCCAACGGCCGGCCATGGCGGCTTGCTGCAGGGCGCGGGCTTCAGCCTCCGCCAATAACTTCACCTTGCTGCCGACCTTGATCGCCCCGGTGCTCTCGTCGAAATCGGAGCCGTTGGCGACACGCTCGCCCCCCAAGTGGGTCAATTTGGCGTCGAAGGGAATCTGTCCGTGGGCCAGGCTGGCCTTGAGGTCCCAGTAGGTGCCGCTGCGGAAAGCTCGCCGCGCCCGCTCCCTTTCGACCAACAGGCGCACCGAGACCGACTGAACCCGACCCGCCGAGAGTCCCCAGGCCACCTTCTTCCAAAGCAGGGGGGAAAGGGTGTAACCGACGAGGCGATCCAGGATTCGACGGGTTTCCTGGGCATGCACAAGCTCCATGTCGAGCTCACGCGGGTTTTCAAGTGCCTGGGAGATGGCTTCCTTGGTGATTTCGTGGAAGACCATCCGTTTGACGGGCACCTTGGGGTCCAGCAACTGGGCCAAATGCCAGCTGATGCTCTCCCCTTCGCGGTCTTCGTCAGTGGCCAGCAGCAACTGATCCGCACCTTTTAGGGCATCCTTGAGCTCCTTCACCACCTTTTTTTTATCCTTAGGCACCACGTACAGGGGCTCAAAATCCTTGGCGGTGTTGACACCCAGATTCGCCCACTTCTCTCCTTTGTGGGCCGCAGGGATCTCACTGGCGTTATTGGGCAGATCGCGCACATGGCCCATGGAGGCCTCTACCCGGAACTGCTTGGGCAGAAAACCGCGAATGGTACGGGCCTTTGTGGGGCTCTCAACGATGACCAGCGTGTGCGCCACAGACAGGCGGTGAACCTTCCCCTTCTATATCGCATCCCGGGCCGGGCCGTTGGGCAAGACCATCTGGAGCGCCGCTACAGTCCCGCCTGTCAAGAACTTTTCCGCCGTGGCAGATGTGATCCTGGCCGCCCTTACGGCGATCGCCGCACCGACCGCTGCCAAAGGGATGCTGGCCACCATTGGGGCTGCCGCCAGTACGGCCAGCGCAGCCACCGACGCGATCGGTGCCGGCCTAAGCACCGGCTCGATCGCGCTCCAGCTCAATGCTGGGGCAATTGCCCCGGAGGGAGCCATCCTGCTGGCCCTGCTGGCCTGCTTGATCGTGGATCTGGCCGGTGAGAAAACGGCCAGCCGCTGGGTGCCGCCCATTTGCTATGGGGGGCTCGTGGCCTCCCTGCTGCTGCTGGCGACCCAATGGAATGGTCCGATTGAACCCTCATTTCTGGGCTCCTTCCTGGCGGACAACCTCTCGATCGCCTTCCGGGCGGTGGTTGCCTGCTCAACGCTGATCACCCTGCTGTTGAGCTGGCGCTACGTGGAACGCAGCGGCACACCCCTGGGGGAGTACGCGGCGATCCTGCTGGCGGCCACCCTGGGGGCGATGATCCTTTGTGGCGCAACCGATCTGGTAAGCATCTTCATCTCCCTCGAAACCCTTTCGGTTTCCAGTTATCTGCTCTCGGGCTACATGAAGCGCGATGCCCGCAGCTCTGAAGCCGCCCTCAAATATTTACTCGTGGGCTCTGCCGCCGCAGCCGTATTTCTCTATGGCGCCTCCCTCCTGTACGGCCTCAGCGGCGGGGAAACCTCCCTTGAAGGAATCTCGCTCGCCCTTCAGAGCAGCGCCAAACCGATCACTGCCCTCTCCCTGGTGTTCGTCCTGGCGACCGTGGCCTTCAAGATCGCCGCCGTTCCCTTCCACCAATGGACTCCTGATGTCTATGAGGGCTCACCCACTC
>JBIIRU010000143.1:0-6706 GCA_044341355.1 Cyanobium sp.
GAGGAACTGCCGGTCTACGAGCGGCTGGGCGACGTGCGCTCGCGGGCGGTGACGATGGGCCAGATCGCGGACATTCTGCAGCAGCGTGGCGACACCGAAGAGGCGCTGCGCAGCCGCCGCGAGGAGGAACTGCCGGTCTACGAGCGGCTGGGCGACGTGCGGGAGCGGGCGGTGACGATGGGCCAGATCGCGGACATCCTGCAGCAGCGTGGCGACACCGAAGAGGCGCTGCGCATCCGCCGCGAGGAGGAACTGCCGGTCTACGAGCGGCTGGGCGACGTGCGCTCGCGGGCGGTGACGATGGGCAAGATCGCGGACATCCTGCAGCAGCGTGGCGACACCGAAGAGGCGCTGCGGATCTTCAGTGAAGAGGTTCTGCCAGCCGCTGAAAGGATTCGGGACATGGATCTGATTGCTAATACACTATATAAATGTGCAAGTGTGCGGCTGAACTTTGGCGGATTTGAGAATCAGGAAGATGCTCAGAGAATTATTGAAGAGCTCAAGAATAGTTTCGAGTTGAATTGCCAACTTAACCGCGTCGATGGGATTGCCGTAGTCGGTTCCCTCCATGGCCAGGTTCTTGCCGCCGTCGGCCTTGTCAGCGAAGCCATCGGTGTTCTTGAGAAAGCAGCTAATGCGTTTGAAGTGCTCCAGCAAGCAGATCAGGCTGCTCAGCTTCGAGAGTCTGCAGTGAAACTAAAGGAAGGCGGCCAATAATCGAAATGCTTGGAGGATGAATCGCACGAGGCAGTTCTCAGGTTGCGAACAACGGCTGTACGAGGATAATTTCAACCCATATCGGTGACTTTCAGGAAAGGTGTCACTCCTTAGCTGCCTTTCAGGCAACTTGGATAAACGGTAGCGCCTGATTGGATTGGTGTCCTTCTGGTGGCTTGTTGATCCACACCACTACTGGTTGGTGCCAGCAGCGAGCGGATTGGCTCCAGCGTTTTGGGTGGGCCTGGCGGGCTTTCTCGTAGACATGGTTGCGCTCCCGTGAAATTGCGATGGCGGCACCGCTGTGACGTTGGAGAGGCGTGACGAACTTGTTGTCGCTGTGACGGTGGCGGTGGTTGTACCAGTCCACAAAAGCCGCTACCCACTCGCATGCCTCCGCCTTGCTGCCAAACGGCCGGCTGGGGTAATCGGGCCGGAACTTGACTGAGTGGAACAGTGATTCTGAGTAAGGGTTGTCGTTGCTGACCCTTGGCCTGGAGAACGAGTGCAGCTCACCCAGCTCTTCGAGCCTTGATTCGAGCGTGGCGGCGCGCAATCGCCCCGCGGAAGCCTGCGGCTACGGCATTGCCGTTGTCGGCATGCAAGATCAATGGCTGCTGCTGGCTCTGACGGCTGCCAAAGCCCCTGGGCCGGCAATAACGCTCCTTGAGGCAGGCCCGCTGCACCAGCTCGGTAGCGATTTCGGCTGATTCCACCTCAGCCACGTTCCAGACCGGGTCGGGGGTGGCTCACTTTTCGGTGTCGGTTGACAGGCCCCGTTCGCAGCAGTAGGCACTGAGCTTAGTGGCGTTGAAGGCAGCGGTCTCCAGTACGACCGTGAACTTATCGGCAGCACCCCAGCCTTCAGGGTCTTTCTGTGATGCAGGCACCACTTCCCCCTCCAGCCGCCAGCCCTTACGCCAAAGATAGAGAGTGGCGACGTGTATATCCGTCTCCTCGGAAATCCGGGCCATGCTCTGCGGCTTCGGCGGACTCATCCGCCATCTGACATCAGCCTTGATCGCCTCGCTGTAACGTCGGATTGCTCTGCTCCATCAAGCCCCCGGATTTGCGATTGAGAGGGGTGACATCTTTCCTGGTGGTGGGGGCTCTGGGGCTTTTACGCCGATTTCAATATGAAAAGCTGGTTGCAGATTTGCGATCATGGCCTACATCCGCCAGGCGGCCCTGGGCGATCCGCTGGTGCCCTACGAGCAGCGGGTGGAGAAGGCCCTGCAAAAAATCCTGGCCTCCCGCAGCTGGACCACGCCGCAGCGGCAGTGGTTGCAGCGCATCGCCAACCAGACCAAGGCGATCACAATCGTCGATCGCGAAGCGCTGGACGACGACCTGCTGTTCTTCAAGCGGGAAGGGGGCGGCTGGCCGCGGCTTAACCGGGTGTTCGGCGGCGAGCTCGATGGGGTGCTGCAGCAGTTCCAGCGTGAGGTATGGGCGGCGTGAGGCGGCGGGCTTGGTCTAGTCTCGGTATCGACCGCCGCAGGAAGCCAGCCATGCGCGCCAAGCTGTTCCGCAATGGCCGCAGCCAGGCGGTGCGCCTGCCGGCTGAGTTTCGCTTCGAGGGAACGGAGGTGGAAGTGCATCGAGACCCCGAGAGCGGCGCGGTGGTGCTCACACCGGTGCGGCCATCGGCCATGGAGTTGTTGAAGCTCAGGGATGCGCTGTTGCAGGAGCCTGGATTTCGGGAAGAACTGGCCGCCTTCTTTGAGGGGTTGCACGACACTAGTCCTCCCGAACCGGTGGACTTCCCGTGATGGCTGCGGGGCACGAGAGATTGATGCTGGACACCAACGCCGTGAGCGCTTTTCTCCAGCATCGCTCGCCACGCCTGGATGACTGGGTGCGCGAACAACGCTGCTGCCTGTCGGCGATCGTGGTGGGTGAGATTCGCTACGGCCTGGAGAAGCAGCCGGCGGCGACGCGATTGCGGGCGCTGGCGGAAGCCACCCTCGACACCCTGGAGATCCTGCCTTGGACCGAAGCCTGCAGCAGAATCTATGGCCGGCTGCGCGCTGAACTGGAACGCCATGGCAAGCCGCTGGCGGCGCTGGACCTGCTGATCGCCAGCCATGCCCTGAGCGAAGGCTGTGTTCTGGTCACCGCCGATCAGGCTTTTGCCCATGTGGACGAACTCACCCTGGAGGCCTGGTGATGCCCACAAGCTCCCCTGGCAACAGCCACACCCACGACATCGTCGCCAAGCTCTGGAACCTCTGCAATGTGCTTAAGGACGACGGGGTGACGTATCACCAGTACGTGAGTGAGCTGACATATATGTTGTTTTTGAAGATGGCCCAGGAAACGGGTCAGGAGCAGAGAATTCCCCAGGAATGGCGCTGGCAGGTGTTGTTGGAGGCGGTCGGGTGAGAATCCTGCACTGGCTGGAGATCAGCAACTTCAAGAGCTACCGCAGCTCTGGACGCATCCCCCTGGAGCACCCCTCGGTGCTGATTGGCCCCAACAATTGCGGCAAGACCACTGCTCTGCAGGCCATTGCCCTTTGGTCGACAGCCGTGCGCACCTGGCAGCAAGAGTCCAAAGATTCCAAGGCCAAGCAACGCACAGGAAAACCCCTGAACCGCCTGGCGATTCAATCCGTTCCGGTTCCCAAGACGCGCCACTTTTGGAAGAATCTGAAGGTTTCGGGCCATGATCTTCAGATCTCCATTGGCCTTGATTACCAGGGCACTGTTGTCCCAATCAAGATGGTGTTCCGTCATCACGCCAGTGATGAGCTGATCTACGCCGAACCCCATCCCTCTACAGCCAACCACCCTCAGGCCCTGGCCAGAGCCGCCGAACTGGACGTGGCACTTCTTTATCCCATGTCGGGCATCTCGGCGGATGAACCCCTGATTACTCGCAATCGAATTGACTACCACATGGGACGTGGTAGCACAGCTGAAGTATTGCGAAATCTCTGTCTTGTCGTCCATCAAGACAGCCCCGATGATTGGCAAGAAATTACGCAGCTGATGCATCGTCTTTTTAAGGTTCATCTCACCACGCCCCAAGAAAATGAAGGCGGCTCATTAGATCTCTTCTACGAACAACCTGGAGCCGATCGCCCCCTGGATCTATCGCTGGCTGGTCGGGGCTTTCAGCAGATGCTGCTGATCTTGGCCCACTTGTACTGTCATAAGGGGAGTGTGCTGCTGATCGATGAGCCCGATGCCCACCTGGAGATCCTGCGTCAGCAGCAGATCTATTCCCTGTTGAGCACCATCGCCGACCGCAATCGCTGCCAGGTGTTGATGGCCACCCATTCGGAGGTGGTGATGCAGGAGGCCTTGGACAACAATCTCACCCTAATCCTTGACGGCAATGCCGATGACCTGGCTTCTAAGCCCGATATCAAGGAATCCCTGAAGAGCTTCGGGGCTGCCCACTACGTAAGAGCCCGCGAGACCGGCCACGTTCTCTACCTAGAGGGCAGCACGGATCTCGCCATGCTTCGGGCTTTTGCTGATCACCTGGAGCACCCTGTCCGCAATCTGATTGCCGATGGATCCCATCTCAATGTCTATTACCTCCAGGACAATCGACCCAATCTCGGCCAATCCCCGGAAGAACTCCTTGATGCCGTTGAGGGCGCTTTTGGCCAGAAGGCAAGGGATCACTTTTTTGCTCTCAGACGCATCCTGCCTGACTTGCGGGGCCTGGAGATCATCGATAATGACAATCGCGGCCTTCAGCCTTCGAATGAAGGTGGATTTACCAGGTCGCCATGGAAGCGCTATGAACTTGAAAATTATTTTGTCACCCCCCAGGTCTTGCTTGATTGGGCGCAACCGGTTGTTGCTGACCTATTCAGCGACCAACGTTTAGCCACCCTTGACCAGCTTATCCTTGCCATGATCTTCGATGGCAGTTACTCAGACTTCGCCAATTACCAAGCAGCGAATCCCGCCACTCAAGCCACCCTATGGCGAGCTCAAACCCAAACTAAAAAGCTGAGCCTCTTTGCCGAGGCATACTTCTGCCACCTCGCCAATGCAACAGGTGGCCCGATCATGTTGCGCAAGAGAAATCTCTACCGCTTGATAGAGCGTTGTGACGTTAATTCCATCGATCTTGAAGTGGTTGACAAATTGGATGCTATTTACCGCTTAGTCCAACCGTGATCAGCGGAAGGATGCATTCCAGCCATGATCTCCATCGCCAGACACTGATCTGGTGTTGCGCCCCCAGCTGCAGAGTGTGGATGGGAACCCAGAGGAACGCAAGCGGAGATCGAGCGAGACCAGCCGAACCGGCGTAGTGGACCTGATGACTGGGGCGCAGCCCGCCTGGATGCCTAAATAGTTAGGCGAACAGCAAGCCAATGGAACAACAGGGCCGGCTCACACAGTGGAATGATGCCAGGGGATTCGGTTTTATCACGCCGCTTTCCGGTGGAGCGCGTATCTTCGTTCACATCAGCCAATTCCAGCAAAGAAATCGGCGTCCCTGTCTAAATGATCAGCTCACCTACTCGATAGGTCGCGACGAGCAGGGACGGTTACGGGCCAAGGAGGTGCGGTATCAGAAAAGTATACAACTACATCCAGTAAAAACAGAGAATTTCTCTAAGACTCTTCCTATAAAAGCAGCGTTGCTTATCTTGCTATGCCTAGCGTCCCTATACTTATGGTTCACTAGAGTCAGTCCCAATCAGTCCCAATCAGTCGCTTGTGAGTTCCACCTCTGCGGCCGATGAAACAAACCTCAACACATATCAAGCTCCACAAAGCCAAGCTCCACAAAGTCAAGATCCACAAAGCGGCGCCCAGATGGGCGGCGTAGGTGTGGTGGAACGAGTTTTAGCCGACGACAATGACGGCAGCCGCCATCAGCGCTTTATCCTCCGCCTTGCATCAGGTCAGACCCTGCTCATCGCCCATAACATCGACATCGCCAACCGCATCGAAGCATTGAGCAGAGGCGATCGAGTTGAGTTCTATGGTCAATATGAATCGAATCCAGAGGGTGGTGTCATCCACTGGACTCACCATGACCCTGCAGGCAACCATGTCGCGTGTTGGTTGAAGCACAACGGTATGGTCTACCAGTAGTTGTCTTGCCGCAGGGTGGCACGGTCTAATACGCAGCAATTGCCACTTCGCCTCAGGATTGCTGCCATGTGGGCCAATCGATTGTTTCGCTCCGTCCACCAGCCCTCAAAGAAAAACCCCCATCTCACTAGCCGCCCGCACCACAATGCTGTGCCGTTCCACCAGGGGAGTGAGATCGTCATAACCACCGCCGATGACTGTGGCCACCGGGATGCGCCGGCGTAGGCAGGCTTCCAGCACCAGTCGGTCCCGTTGCAGCAAACCCAGATCACTTAAGCCCAGGCGGCCCAATCGGTCATCACGGTGGGGATCGACGCCGGCGTTATAAAGCACAAGATCGGGGCGCACCTGATCCAATAGGTCGGGCAATACTGCCGCAATTGCCGCCAGATAGGGCCCATCTTCAAGGCCATCGGCCAGGGGTAGATCGTGGTCGCTGGCCTGTTTAATCCTGGGGAAATTGTTGGCGCCATGGGCCGAAAAGGTGAAGACTCGTTCATCGTCCGCAAACAGGGCGGCCGTGCCATCGCCCTGGTGCACATCCAGGTCCACCACAAACAACTGCCGCACCAATCCCTCCATCAGCAATACCTTGGCCGCCACGGCGAGGTCGTTGAAGATGCAGAAGCCGCTGCCGTAGTCGGCAAAGGCATGGTGGGTGCCGCCCGCCAGGTGGCAGGCCAGGCCGTGTTGCAATGCCAGCCTGGCCGTGAGCACCGAGCCGCCCACCGCCAGCCAGCTGCGGCGCACCAGGGGAGTGGTGGCCGGCAAGCCGATGCGGCGCACCGCGGCCGGCTCCAGTTGGTCGCGGGCAAAACCCTCGTGATAGGCCCGGCCATGCACCAGCTCCAGCCAGCGCCGCGGTACCGGCAGGGGCTGGTGTAGTTGCTCGGGCCGCGCTAAATCAAGTCGCT
>JBIIRU010000144.1:0-6690 GCA_044341355.1 Cyanobium sp.
GCCATCGGCGGAGAACGCAAAACCAAGAAACGCTTTTACGGCTGGATCAATAGGATTGCGATAGACATAGAACAAGGACCGCTGAAAAGGATAGGAATCCGCATCCGGCATGCTGCCATCAATTGCTAAAACACGCGCCGTCTGTTGATCGGCCACCTGGTCAAAGGTGGCATAGCTGATGCCATCGCTGCCAAGCAAGCGGAGCAGCGGCGTTGTGGCATCGCGGTCCATGGTGGTGATGTTGGGCGTCTTGCCGAAGTCGGCACCGCCTAGGACAAGTTCACGGAAGGCCTGGTTGGTGCCACTGACAGAAGGCCTGTTGAGGACCCGAATCGGGCGATCGGGGCCACCAATGCTGGACCAATTGCTGATCTCGCCCCGAAAGATCTGCTGCAGTTGGCTGCGGGAGAGACTGCGGCGAAAGGGGTTGCTTGCACCGACGACAATGGCGATGCGATCGCGCGCAACCGGCACGTCCTCCAGTCCCTGGGATTGTTCTGCCGCTGTCAGAGGGCGCGAGATGGCCGCCAGGTTGACGCTGCCCGCCAGCAGGGCCTGGATGCCGTTGTCAGAGCCGGTGGCGGCGGTGTTGACAACAGTGCCCGGATAGGTGCTGGAGAAACTGCTCTTGAGGGCTTGATTGATCAGCACCATGCTGGTGGAGCCATCGATGCTGATCTTGGTGCCGGCAGGCACGCTGGCCTGCCGGGGAAAGCGCTGCGCCAAGTTGCCCGGGCCGATGCCGATGCCACCGCCACCAGGTAAGGAGGCCCCGGCGGGAATGGCAGGGAGGCTGGGGCGTGAACCGAGCAGTTTGGGGAGCTGGGTAAACAGCAGCCAGAGGGCGCCGATGCCCAGCAATAGGAAAACAATCGGTGGCGGGCCCTTGCGGGAAACACCGGATGAGGGTTCCTTCATGGTTGGGGGGCCTCAGGCAGCTTGGGGGAGAAAGGGGTATCAAGGGCTTGGAGACGCAGGGAAACCTGGTCATCAAGGGTGAGCTGGTCCAGGTCGGCTGCCAGTTTCTCCTGGGGGTTCTCGGAAAGTTCGGCCAGCGCCGTACTGGTGCGATGGCGACCTTCGACGGCATTTTTGGCCGCATCAAAGGTGGAACGGGCCGAGCCGATATCGAAGTCGTTATTCACCTTGGCAATCGATTCAAGAGCAGCATTGACTTCGGCAAGGTCCTTGATGTTTTGCATGTCGGATTTGTATTGCTCCAGCTTGATGCGCTCCCGGTTGAGCTTGTCCTTGGACGAACCGACAAAAGCGGCCGCCTGCTGTACTTGCTGTTCGAGGGAGGGAAGCAGTTTTTCAATTTGAATGGCGCGAGTCATGGCCAAGCGGGCGGCATCGTCCTTGTCCATCCGCTGGGCCAAGCGCGCTTGTTGCTCGAAGTTCTTGAGCTCTTGGATTTTCTGCTGGTATTTGGACTGGGCCCGTTCGTAGGCGCCCACCTGCATGGCCACCGCCTTGGCCAGCTTCTGCACCGATTCCTGCATGGAGAGCAGGGATTCTTCCGCCACGGCCACGGCCACCTTGCCGCCCGCTTCGACGGGCCTACCCCAGAGCCAATTCCAGCTGCCGACAACAACACGGCCGGCCCGATCGCCCATCAGCCAATAAACGAATTTTTTCATTGAACGAGCCATGCCAATTAAAGGTTAAACCGGCTCTGGGGTTTCGTCACCTGCCAGCAGGGCCACTTGCCACCTGTTCACGCAGCAACTCGCCAAGGCGACAGGCCAGAATTTGCCTCTATTGCCCGCACCGCCATGCTGCTTCGATTGCTTGCCAGGCCCTTGTTGGCCGGCCTGACGGCGCTCTGGCTGCTGATTGGCACTGCCCTGCCGGCCCGGGCCGAGTTCAGCCTGCCGCCGCTGCCCTATGCCGCCACGGCCCTGGAGCCGGCGATCGATGCCACCACGATGACGATCCACCACGACCGTCACCACAGTGCCTATGTGGCCAACCTCAATGGCCAGATCGCCGCCAATCCGGCCCTGGCGGATCTGAGCCTCGATGCCCTGCAGGGGAAAATCTCCGCATTCCCGCTGGCGGTGCGCAACAACGGCGGCGGCCACTGGAACCACAGCCAGTTCTGGGCGGTGCTTGCGCCCGAGGGCCAAGGGGGCACGCCCTCGCCAGAGCTGCTGGCGGCGATCAACAAAAACTTCGGCTCCTTGGAGGGCCTTCAGACCCAGTTCAACCAGGCGGCGGCGGCACGCTTCGGGTCCGGCTGGGCCTGGCTGATTTGCAAAGCCGACGGCAGCTTGGCCATCACCAGCACCGCCAACCAGGACAACCCCCTGATGGATCTGCCCGGCATCGAACGGGGTGTCCCTTTGCTGGGATTGGATGTATGGGAGCACGCCTACTACTTGAAGTACCAGAACCGCAGGCCTGATTACATCAAGGCTTGGTGGTCGTTGGTGAATTGGAATGAGGTGAATGGGAGGTGGGCTAAGGCGGGGGTGGCGGGTTGATACCGGTTAGCCGGGGGAAATGAAGCATGATTCCTTAAGTGTATTTAGAATTACTTGAGAACAATGAGGGAATAAAAATCCAACCAGAATCTTTGCAAGTCTTATCTTTACTAAGATTGGATTTGAGTTGCTTACCGTAACCAAAAGTGACATTCTATTCTATAGATCTGCTAGAGGCTCTGCAGCTAATTGCGGCCGAGCGCCCATATCAAATCTGACTGCTTAAACTATCACTCCTCCGCCTCACCAAACCTCCTCCACAGCTGAAGAGCCGTACCAGCCTTCGTGGTGAAGGTGCAAGCCAGTGCGACACCTCTGATCAAGCTGTGGTCCTACACCCTCTGGATAGGGCACTGCTGGAAAGCTTCGGGTGCCTCTGAGCCTCCGCAACTTCAGCGCGCGCAGCGGGCGCGGCGCCGCAAGCCTCAAGGAGGCCTGGCCGATGCCAACGCCTACCTGCGCGATCGCGATGGCGTCAGCAGCATCGGCATAGGACGACACCTGCTGTGGCAGCAACTGAAGACCTGGCGCCAGGCCGATCAACTGCTGCCGGCCCCGCAGCGGCTATACCGCACCCTCAGTCAAGAGGACTTCTCCAGCCACTGTGAACAAACCGGTGGCGTCAGTTCCCCATGCAGCGCTACTGCATGTTCTGCACAACAAGGGCGTGGTTTTTAACAGCCCGGATCTCTTCCACGAAAGCTTCATTCTCGATCAATACTGGGCACTCGATGCGGTGTATGCGGTGTGTGATTGCGGCTCCACTTATCCGTTGATTACAGCCAACGATGGCCGCATCTCGCTATCTCTGTTTGCCGCAGAATTGACTCTGGCTGCGACATCTCGCCGTGGACCCGATAAGCACAATTTATATTCCACAGCAGAGTTTGCAAATTAGAATATAAATTTGATTAATGCTTAGAACATGATGCTAGAGGCTGAGAGATTTGTTTTCAAGATTAAAGTAATCCATCAAGGCATAATACCTCATTAAGAAGGGTAAAAAACTATTTATATTAGTGTTGCCCAATAAGAGGGTATTAATTATAATATTTTACCAGTGTTATCTAGGCAGTGGCAGCAGTGGCAACAGACAGGGACGCTTCCACCAAGAGAGAATGAAAATTAGAATCCATGCAACCATAAAGAGCATCCAAATAAACCTAGGAAACCATAAGGATCTATTATGAATAGCATCATCTATGTGTTTTGATGGGTGGCGCCACCTTGTAATTATAACCGAATTTAGCGTAGGGTATTTAATGATCAAGTGTTTTCTCATTTCACTCCACATACGGATGGTTAGAGTAGCACCTTGAATCATGTTGAGAGCGAGTAATGTTACCGAGATGCCAAATAATGGCAAAAAAATGTGAGAGAACCAGTTGTACCCCCTACAATTAGAATAGCTAATAGCATATGTTGTCAATAAAAATGATTGGCATGTGATATACCATGTTAGGCGACTCGTAAGCAATGCATATTCGTGTTTAATTTCTCCACGAAAGTACTGAAACAACTCCCAGGCTTTTGCATCTTTTTCTAAGTCTATTTCTGACTCTATTTCAGGATCACGACTTGGATCTTGGTCAGGGGGCTCTTCTGGCCACAGCCCCATCCAATCTAAATCTTTTCTCATTCCTTTTTTTGCTTGTATGATTGACCAGCATCCCATGGCAAGTCACTAACAAAAAAACGAATAGCAATCTACAGTGATTGCATTGCGGATCATGGAGCAAAATATGTTATTCGTTACAAAACAGCGCACATGGTCAACATCATGATACGAAGCGTTGCCCCAGACGGCAGCAAATCATTGCCAGCAAAAGCACACAGCTTCCTACCCCAAATTTGTCATAATAGCAATCCCCTCATCACTTCTTAAGCCTACCTGAAAATTCCTTCTGCTTCTGCTAAAATTGGTAAAATATACAGGCCCGTTAGGAGATCATATTGAGAGCAATGGCTTCCTGTTCTCCTACGAGGAAAACGAGAAGTGATTTAGGTCCAGCCATTCGCTGAGGCGGAACTGAGGATCTGGCAGGATCACCTGGTGAGCAGCTCCCACTGAGGCGGATGCAGCAGGACCCTGACCACCACAGCGAGGCCAACAACTCGAAGTCCAAACTCAGCCCTGGCACAAAACCACAGCCGACCAGGCGGGCAGGCTGAGCATCCCCCCCTGATCCACTTCAAGCTGCACCGATTGGCTGGCCAGCACAGGCACAGCACCACCAGTAGCAAAGGAACGCTCCGCGCCACAGTTGACGAGCAGATCAAAGTCGCCGATCTGCCATTGCGCCGCCCCGGCCCCATCATCTAGCCAACGCAGCTTGGGCGAATGGAGATAAGGCACCACCTGGCGTCGTAGCTGGATCAACACGCGGTAGTACTGGCGCAGCTCCAGGTCCCATTGATCGCGGGGTGGCATGGGCAGCCGGGATTCCTCCAGGCGCCCCAGGGGGCGTTGCTGGCTGAGACCCACCTCGGTGCCGTAGTAGATGATCGGCGGTCCAGGCAGCAGGAACTGCACCATGGCCGCCAGCCGCAGGCGCTTGATGTCTCCGCCCGCCGCTATCAAAAAGCGGTTCATGTCGTGGTTGTCGAGGAAGCTGGGCAACACCAACTGCCCGCCGGCGTAGGCCAGATGGCGCTCCAGGTTGCGGGCGAAGGCGGCAATGGACATCTCGCTGCGGGCGAAGCTGGCCCGCAGTAGCTCACACAACATGAAATCCAAGCAGCCATCAAGGCGGCCCCCGTAGCTGCGCACCAGCTGGGGCGTGTGGGTGACCTCCCCGAAGCAGACACTCTCAGGTGCCGCTATCCGGGTGGCATTGCGGAACTGGGACCAGAAACCATGGCTGAGGCCATGGGCGTAATCGAGGCGAAAGCCAGCGCAGCCCTGAGCCAACCAATGGACGGCGGCGGCAATCAGGTGCTTGCGCACCTCGGGCTGCTCGCCATCGAGCTCCGGCTGGTGGGGTTGATCGAAGAAGCAGCCGTAGTCGTGGGGCCAGGTGCGAAAGCGCAGCCAGGGGCGGGTGGGGGCATCGGGCGCCAGCAAGGCCTGCTGGAATGCCGCATGTTGATCCGAAATATGGTTGGCGACGAAATCCAGCACGATCCGCAGGCCTCGCGCCTGGCAGCTACTCACCAGCGCCTCCCAGGCCTCCTGCCCGCCCAGCTCGGGCGCAATCACCAAAAAGTCACTGACCGCATAGCCGTGGTACTGGGGCGAAGCGAAGATCGGCGTCAACCACAGGGTGTCAATACCCAGCTCGGCGATGACATCAAGTTGGTCGATCAGCCCCCAGATGGTTCCGCCCAGGCGGGCATTGAGATCATCCGCCGGCGCAAAGCTGCTGCCGGGGGTCGGCGCAAAGCGATCCACAAATACCTGATAGATGACAGCCTGCGCCAGCCAGGCCGGTGGCTCCAGCCGGTCGACAACAACCGCCGCGATATGGGGCGTGCCATGGCGATCGCGATCGGGCCAGGGACAGGGAATCAGGCTCGCCGAAGCGTCGATTCCGATGGCCGCATAACGGAGAAGTGTGCCCTCGGCTTGGGCAGGCAGGTCCAGCTGCCAATCTTGGCTGTAACCCCAGTTAAGGGTGTCCCAGGCCGGATCAAGCGCTGACGCTTCAGCCACCTGCGTGGTCCCATGGGCCGCCAGGGCATCATTCCAGGCCGGTGTGGAGCCGTCGGCACTCCAGAAGACCAGCAATCGCTGGATGGCCGTATCAACGCCGCAGCGGAAGCGCAGGCGCACGGGCTGGCCAGGCTGCGGATCGAGGGGTTCAAGCAGGGCCAGATCAAAGAAGCCGCTGCCCTCCTGGCGCACCTCGGCGATGCGGCCTGATGGCCTGGAGAGGGGTCCGAACAGAAACTCCTCCGCAGGTGACCCTGACGCCGACTCGTAGTCTGGTGCTGTGATTGGGGTTGATTCAGGCTGCGGGGCCGAATCCTGGGAGCCGCTCATCCCAGGATCACCATTCCTGCCGGCGGCAGGTCCAGCCGCACCCAGGCCCGCCCATCTTCGCTGATCTGCACCGGAACAGTCTCGTCAGTGGGGGGCTGGCGCAGTTGCTCATCGCTCCAGTCGGCCCGATACAGCACCCGCAACAACGATCCAGCTTTGTGGATGGCCGCATCGATCGTCACCTCGGCGCCGCGGGGCTCCAGGCCATGGGTGTTGAGGGCC
>JBIIRU010000145.1:0-6667 GCA_044341355.1 Cyanobium sp.
ATCAAGGGTCACAAGACTTTCGCCCTCGCGACCCTGGCGCAACCCCAGCTGGGCCGGATCCGCCGGGCCAGGGGCCAGCCGGGCCAAGGCCTCCCGGTCGAAGGCGTGGAGCGGCTGGCCGGTTTCGAGCATCACCAAATTGGTGATGTCCACCACGTTGTTGATGGGCCGCAGGCCGGCCCGCTGCAGCCGCCGTTGCAGCCAGGACGGCGAAGCTGCCACCTTTAGATCTGTGAGGCTGGTAATACTGAATAGGCCCCCCGCCTCCATGGCGGCGGCATTGGCGCCGCTGACGGCCAGGGCGCTGGCGGCCACCGCCGGGGCCCGGGGGGGCAGGGTTGTCTGCCCGCCACAAAGGGCAGCCACCTCACGGGCGATGCCCTGCATTGAGAGGCCGTCGGGCCGGTTTGCGGTGATCGCCAGTTCGAGCACCTGGTCATCAAGGCCCAGAGCTTGAGCCAATGGCGACCCTATCGGCGGCGGGGCAGGCAGCAGGTCCTCAAGTATTGCGATGCCTGCCGAGCTCTCGGCCAGGCCCAGCTCCTGCAGGGAGCAGATCATGCCAGAGCTGGCCACTCCCCTCAGTTCGGCCGCCTTGATGGTGAGTCCGACCGCCGGCAGGTGGGTGCCGACAGGCGCGACGGCGACGTGGATGCCGCTGCGAACGTTGGCGGCACCACAGACAATTTGCAGGGGTTGGTCGGCGCCGATCTGCACCTGACAAACACTCAGCTTGTTGGCATCACCATGGGGCTCACAGGTCTGCACAAATCCAACGACCACTCCGGCACTGGCGGCGGCCTGATCCTCGATCGCCTCAACTTCGAAGCCGGCGATCGAAAGACGTTCGGCCAGCTGTTCAGGCTCCAGCAGGGCTCCATCGTTAGCGACTAACTCCCGGAGCCACTGGAGCGAAACTTTCATCCCTGGGTTCGGCCAATGCCATTGATCCTAGGCAGGGTGCGCTCCCTGTCCCAGACAACGCATTAAAGAGCGGGACGCCAGCAAGGTAATCTTTTTCATTGTCATTCAGCTTCGCAACCGCGGCGCAACGTCCTTCCCATGGCCAAAAACAAGGGCGTCCGGCTCGTAATCACTCTTGAGTGCACCGAATGCCGGTCCAACCCCGCCAAGCGTTCTCCTGGCGTGTCCCGTTACACCACCATGAAGAACCGACGCAACACAACCGAACGGCTTGAGCTCAAGAAGTTCTGCAAGCACTGCAACTCCTCCACAGTTCATAAGGAGATCAAGTAGGCCTGCGGCCTGGTTCCTTCTTCTTTTGATTGCGGTGCTCCAATCCTTCTGACGTCCTGATCCGTTCCCAATGTCCAGCTCCTTTTTCAAGAAACGCCTCTCCCCAATCAAGCCTGGGGATCCGATCGACTACAAGGATGTCGATCTGCTCAAGAAGTTCATCACTGAGCGAGGCAAAATCCTGCCCCGACGGCTCACAGGTCTCACCGCCAAGCAGCAACGCGATCTGACCAACGCCGTCAAACGGGCCCGGATTGTCGCCCTGCTTCCGTTTGTAAATCCCGAAGGCTGAATTGCCCCCTTCCGCCAGCGACTCCCGTGGACCATCTCCCCAGGTCGGGGACCTGGTAGGGGTCGTTGGAGACATTCCCCAACTGGCCATCGTCCAGGGGGTCCGGGGTGGCCGCCTGGAGCTGAAAATCGGTTTTCAGGGCCGCAACAACCACCTTCCATTAAGGGAGGTCTTTCCCATCCAGCAGTTGGCGGGTCGCGATCCTGGCTCCCTGCGACTGGACCAATCCCCTTGGCATCTCAGTGCCGAATCCCTTAAGGCAGCCTTGCCCCCTAGCCGGGATTTGGCCGCGGCTTGGTTATTGATGGCCCAGCCCGACACCGCGGCCAGCGGCAAAACCGATGCTGCTGATGGTGCCAAGCCACCCCCTGGGCTGGATTTAGGAGACTTCGTCGATCTGTTTGGCGATTCCGCCGACGCGACCCAGCGGGCCGCAACCTGGCTTTGGCTTGAAGGCGAACAGACCCTTTTTCGCCTGCGCCATGGACGCATTGAGCCCCGCAGCCTCCAGGACCTGCGCCAGTTACGGCGCGAACGTCACCTGCGTCAGCTCGGCGACAACCAGCGCCTGGCCTGGCAAAGCCGCCTGATGGCGCGCCAACCCCTGGCCAACGAGAGTCTTTCCACCGCCCAGCAAGCCGATCTGGATCGCCTGCGTCAATGGGCCGCCGGCGAATGTTCCCAACCGCTTACCGAAACCCTGCTGCGGGCGCTTCAGGCCTGCCGCTGCCGCGCCGAAAGTGGCGATATCCGCCACCTGCTGGTCGATTTGGGCCAGTGGCCCCGCCACCATCTGCCGGCCCTGGAGGCCACCACCTGGCAACTCGGTTTCAGCCCCGAATTGTTGGCCGAAGCCGATCGATTGGTGGCCGCCGCTAACGGTCCGATGCCCAGCGACGTCGGCCGGCTGGACCTCACCCACCAGCGGCTGCTAACGATCGACGACGAAGACACCCAGGACATCGACGATGGTCTGGCGATCGAATGGCGCCAAGGCCATCCCCCCCGCCTCTGGGTTCACATCGCCGATCCCGGCCGCCTTGTCCAGGCCGGCAGCCCCCTGGACCTGGAGGCACGCCGGCGTGCTTCCAGCCTTTATCTGGCCCGGGGCTCCCTGCCGATGTTCCCCCCCCAACTGGCCCACGGGCCCATGGGTCTGCGCCAGGACCACGGGCCCAAGGACCACGGGCCCGAGGACCACGGGCCCGAGGACCAGGGGCCCGAGGGCCAGGGGCCCGAAACTCAACGCAGTGCCGCCTGGAGTCTCTGGGTTGATTTGGATCAAACCGGGGCCGTGGTCGCTGAAGGCCTCGAGCGCACCTGGGTAAAAACGGCCTTGCGGCTTTCCTACGAGGATGCCGATGAACTCATCGATCTGGCGCCGCCCCAGGAGCGGGACCTGCTCTGCATGAAGACCCTGTTGGAACGCCGGCGCCACTGGCGCGAACAAAGGGGCGCCCTAAATCTGGAAGATCCCGAGGGTCGCATCCGCTGCCGCGGCGACGAAGCCCTCCTGGAGATCAGTGAGCCTTCGCCCTCGCGACAGATGGTGGCCGAGGCCATGATCCTGGCGGGTGCGCTGATGGCCGAGCGGGGCCAACGCCTGGCCATCGCCCTGCCCTATCGCACCCAGATCCCTGGCGAACTCCCCACCGACGCGGAACTGGAAAGCCTGCCCCCGGGTCCCGTGCGCCATAGCGCCATCAAAAGGGGCCTCAGCCGCGGCCAGCTTGGTGTCACCCCTGGTCCCCATTTCTCCTTGGCCCTGGACGCCTACGTGCAGGCCACTTCGCCGATTCGCCGCTATGGCGATCTGGTGACCCAACGCCAGTTCGAAGCCCTGCGCCATGGCAGCGACCCCATGGACGAAGCCAGCCTCGCCAGCCTGCTGAACGAACTGGAGACACCCCTTCGCCAGGTGCAACAGATCTCCCGCGAAGACCAGCGCCACTGGCAGCAGGTTTGGTTTGAGCAGCATCCCCAGGGCCAGTGGCCCTGCCTTTTTCTGCGCTGGCTGCGCCAGGACCAACGCCTCGGCCTGGTCTGGACGGACGACCTGGCGATGACCCTGGCGGCGGAATGCCCACTCCGCAGTCAACCGGCTGATGCCCTGCTGCTGCGGATCCAGCAGGTGGATTCCCTGCGGGACGTGCTCAAACTCCAGGCCGTCGCCTGACCCGGTTCGCCCTGCCCGGGCGTTTCGCCCCTTCCCGGGCGGTTCGCCCTGGGGGTGTCATTGCGGTTCATGGCCCAACTAGACGCGATACCCGCAGCCACGGCCCCCAGGGGTTGGCGCAGCCGATCAGAGCCACGTTTCGGGGCCGCTCCTGGGCCAGCAGCCAGGTATGCAGGGCCGGCTCCAAGGTGATCAAAGGCCAAACCTGGGAGCCTTGGCACGCAGGCAGCCGATCCGCCACCACCAGGCTGAAGCCACCCTGACCATCGGGCCGCAATTCCCCTTGCCAAAGGCGCTCTCCTGGTTCGCTCGGGGCCACGCTGGCGGGTCCGACACCGCCACTGCCCCTGAGCCACCCCTCCGGGCTGAGGGCGGCGGGTTCCGCCAGGGCCTGCCGTTGGCGCTTGGCCCACTCGGGATGATGCCAGGGGGTATCCCAAAGGGGAAAGGGACCGGCCGGAGCCTGGGGATCCTCAATCAGGCCCATCTGAATTGCGGCCACGGGGACGGCGGCTAGCGGTTGGCCGCGGCGCACCGCCAATGCCGCCGCCAGCCCCGCCGCCTGACCCACATTGAGCACCAGGGGTTGCAACCGGGTGGCGCCATTGGCCATATGGCTGACGCTGATGGCCTTATCCGCCGCTAACAAATTGCTGACGCTGGCGCTGACCAGGGCCCCGTAGGGAATCGTGAAGGGGGTACCGCTCCAGCGACCTCCCCAGCGACAGCTTTTGGGCGCCAGAGGCCAATCGGGACCTGGGTAATGATGGTCATTGGCGTAATTCCCCACGGCAATGGCGCTGCAGCTTCCCCCAGGCAACAAAGGCAGGGGGGCCCGGCAGGCCCCTGGCCCTAGCGGCAACAACTGCTGTTCCACCACCACCTCCAACCCCACCAATCGCCGTCCTTCCCGCCAGTAGGGCATCAGGGCCAGGCTCTGGTCCCCCTCCAGGTCGCCTGCGGCCGCCGCCAGGGCATCGGGAAAAATCTTCGCCGCTTTCAGGCGGCCGCCGCTGGCAACCGCCAAGGCCTGGGCAAAGGCCCCACTGTGGGCACGCATCTGGGCCGCCAGCTCCGCTTCTGCCCCATCAGCCGGGAAGGCCGCCGCTGGCCCGCCACTGGCAAAGGCACTCTCAAGGCCCCCATGCCAATCATTGCCGTGCAGGGGCCAATTCAGCATCACCAGCCCCCCAGGCAGGCGCCCGTAGCTAAGGGTGCGAGCCAGGCCAAAGGCCGTGCACGAGCCCTCAAATGCTCCCTGGGGCAGGGAGCCCCTGGACCCATCGACGGCGGATTCAGGCGCCATCGCTGCGCCCAGGGAAGGCACTGCAGGGTCACAGGAAGCGGCCGGTGGGGCATCGTCGCGCAGCTGACCCAACCACACCCAAGTGGGGGACTGGATGGGTTGTTCCTTGAAAAAGGTCTCGCTATCCAACCGGGCTTGCTCAGGGGCACTGGGTTCTTGCCACTGCTCCCGGGGCTCCCAGCCGAAACGGAACGAGGCCTCGGCCAGGGCGATCAACTCTCCCCGGTCACTGCCATCGATAACCACATGGGCGCCAATCTCCTGGAAGCTTGGTTGCCCACCCCCTGGCAACTGGAGCCGTTCTATCCGGATCGAAACGATGCGGTCCCGGGTGCGCCGCACCTCCAGCAGACGACAGTCAGGCCACCACTGCAGGCGAGCTTCGGCCCGCAGCCAGCGCCGCAAGATCGCCTCGGCCGTGGCGGGGCGATAGCCAAAACAACTGACCCAGTTCTGATCAAGTCCCAGGGGTTCGTTGCGGGCCAGTTCCCGCAGCAGGGCTCCCCAGAGACCGGTTTGCCAGGGACTCAGTTCGTTGCCATCGGGGGCGCAAACCCCCGCCGCACTGACCATGCCCCCCACCCAGCTTCCAGGGGTGAGTAGCAGGGTTGTGGCGCCGGATCGAGCGGCCTGGAGCGCGGCGGCGATGCCGCCAGTGCCACCGCCCCAGACCAGCACCTCCACCGGATCACTCATGGGTGGTTTACTGGCACCTGGCCTGATCCTGGAGCGTCAGGGTTGCCCCTGTCCAGGGGCATGCCGGGGCCGCTGGGTAAGATCGCCTCTGGGTCTGGGCTTGCCGTTGGCCCAGCAGCCCGTCAGGCCGGTCGGGATCCCCCACGTCTTGCGACGCCCTGATGCCCTTCACCCTCACCACACCCCTCTACTACGTCAACGATCGCCCCCATTTGGGCAGCACCTACACCACCCTGGCCTGTGATGCGATCGCCCGCTTCCAGAGATTGCAGGGCCAGCAGGTGGAGTTCATTACTGGCTGTGATGAGCACGGGCAGAAAATCCAGCGCACTGCCGCAGCGGCGGGGCTGACCCCCCAGGCCCATTGCGACGCTGTCTCGGCACGGTTCCAAGATCTCTGGCAGCGCTGGCAGATCAGCAACAACCACTTCATCCGTACCACCGAGCCCCGCCACCGGGCCATCGTCGAGCAATTCTTTGCGCGGGTCGAGGCCAATGGCGATGTGCGGGAGGGCCGCCAGCAGGGTTGGTATTGCGTCGCCTGTGAGGAGTACAAAGACGATCCGGCCGCAGCCACCGATCCAAGCTGTCCTGTGCACCAGCGGCCCCTGGAATGGCGCGATGAAATGAATCTGTTCTTCCGGCTTTCTCGCTATCAAGAACCCATTGAACGACTGGTGGCTAGCCCGGGCTTTGTGGCACCGGCATCGCGGCAGCGGGAGGTCCAAAATTTTGTGGCTGGAGGTCTGAAAGATTTCTCGATCTCACGGCTGGATGTGCCCTGGGGCATCCCCGTACCCGGCCATGAAGGACATACTTTTTATGTGTGGTTTGACGCCCTGCTGGGTTATCTCTCCGCCCTGCTCCAAAATGATGACCCACCCGATTTAGAGCTGGCTATCTCAAGGGGCTGGCCCGCCGATCTGCATGTGATTGGCAA
>JBIIRU010000146.1:0-6614 GCA_044341355.1 Cyanobium sp.
ACCCATTGCAACAGCAGAGAACTGATGGAGGCGAACCGTCAGCCCCGGCTACGCCGGGGCTGCTCCTCCTGAGTTACACCACTCCACGGGACGCTGCTAGCCACTGAGCCAAAGCCCAAATCCGAGCCAGACAAAGAGTCCAAGCAAGACTGCGAACCCAAGCCAGAGCCGGTCAGGGCGTCAGAGCCAGGGTTCACTTCTGCCATAGGTCAGTCGCCTTCCAGCTCGCCCACCACCAGCACCGCCTCAATCCGCAGGCCCCGGGCCGGTTCGGCGGCGGTGATCGCCCAGCGCAGCAGCCGCGCCGAGGCGCCCGCCTGGGCCTGGCCGGCCGCCAGCAAAAAAGGCCGTAGCTGCGGCAACAGGGCCCCCGCCGCCGGCTGGAACCAAACCGCGAGCGGCTCCAGCTTCACTTTTGGTATTGGCCGAACTGGGCCTCGTAGAGGGCATCCTCCTGGCCGGCCAGCAACTGCAGGTCACTAAGCGGGTAGCTGACGCAAAGCAAGGCGTAGCCCTGCTCGCGCAGTTCCGCCTTGACGCCCATGGCATCGGGTTGGTGGACGCTGCCGCTGGTCAACTTGGCGGCGCAGGTGGTGCAGACCCCCGAGCAGCAGGAGCTGGGCAGCGGCACCCCGGCCGCCTCGGCCGCGGCCAGCACGGTCTGGTCGGCGCGGCAGGCAAAGCTGTGGATGGTGCCATCGAGGCTGGCCTGGACCTGAAAGCTGGGGGTTTCGCTCACCGAGTTGCCGTGGTTGGCAGCCATCCTGGCTGAGCGCCGGTCAGTGGCCAGGGAAGAGCTGCTCGCTCAAGGGGCGAAGAGCAAAAGTGCGGAGATCATTGAGGTCTGTCTGAGCGATGCTTTCGGCCAAGACAGCTTCCTTAACTATGCACCTGAAATAACAACTGCAAAGTTCAGACTGCTCAAAGAGTTCGCGATTGCTGGCCTGTGGCTCAGTGGCAGAACAAAAAGGAGCAGGGGCGCACTCGAATCGGCGCGATCGCTGCCTGGGCGGCGGCGGGGTTGCTGGGCGGCCTTATCGGCTGCCTGGCGGCGGTGGCGCTCACCGAGCTGATCAAGCTGTCGCTGGCCGCCGCCGCAGGCCTGGGCCCTGCGGCGCTGCGGTTGTTACCCCTGTTGGGGGTGGGTTTGGCGGTGCTGATCCTGTTCGGCCTGGGCCGAGGCCAATCGGTGCAGACGATCGCCCCCCGCCAGACGCTCCGCCCTGGCGTCGCCTCCGGCTCGCTGGCGGCCTGGTATTCGTTCCCCCACGACATCGCCCGCGCCGATCTGACCGGCGATGTGGTCAACGCGTCGGGGCTGGAGGAGCGGTTCCCCTGGCACCTGGCGCCCCTGCGGGCGCTGGCGATCCTGGCCACGGTGGGGCTGGGGGCGCCGATGGGCACGGAATCGCCGGCGGCCCATATCGGCGTGGCCACGGGCAGCTGGCTGGGCAGCGCGGTACCGGCGCTGCGGTCCTTGGTGCGGCCCCTGGCGATCGGGGGCGGCGCGGCGAGCGTGTCGGCCCTGATCGGCATCCCGCTGGTGGGCAGTTTCTTCATGGCCGAGCTGGCGGCGCGGCGCCAGATTCCGCTGAGCGCGCCGCGGGCCGCCGCGATGCTGGCGGGCGGCCTCAGCGGCTGGGCGGTGCATAGCGCGTTTCAGCTTGATCTGATCCGGCTGGTGGTGCCCAGGGTTCCCCCCGGCGGTTTTCTCGCCGCGTTGCAGGCCACCCTGTGCATCGGCGTGCTGGCCGGAGCCCTCACGGCCCTCACCGGTGAGGCGATCTACTGGGCCCGGGGCTGGCGCGACCGACCGCTGACGCGCCTGCTGATCGGCGGCGCGGCCCTGCTGGTGCTGGCCTTGCTGATCGGGGTTCTTGCCACCCCGGCGGCGGCTTTCGGGCCGGGGGGCGCGGCGATCGTCTGGGCCGAAACCACTAGCCCCGCCCCGCTGCGTCTGCTGGCCCTGGCCGTACTGCGGGCGGCCGCCACCACGGCGGCGGTGCTGGCGGGGGGCTGCGGCGGGGTGTTCGTGCCGTTTCTGGCGATCGGTGACCTGTGCGGCCGGGTGTTCGCGGCCCCCTTCGGGATCGCGGCAGACCTGGCCGGTGCCGCCGGAGCCGCCGCGGGCATCGCTGGCGGTTACCGCCTGCCGTTCACCGCCATGGCGATGGTGCTGGGCGTCGGCGGACCGGAGGGCGCCCAGTTCACCAGCATGGCCACGGTGCTGGTGGCGGCACTGTCCGGATTAGTCACGGCCCGAGCCGCCAATGCGCTGAGCTCGCGGCTGCGGAGTGTTTGGCGTGGGCGGGTTGGGTAAGGGGAGTGAAGGGATCAGGCGAAACTGAGTTCCCTAAACACGTGAGGAGCGGAGGTTAGCCGTTTGGCGAGGTTGGCTGAGTTAACGTTCAGCCTTAATGAAGTATTATGCCCATTCATTATGTAGACTTTTTGATTGAGTACTACTCCACATCACCATCCTCTTCGACCAAAGACGGTCTTGCCCTTGCCACCACCTCGCGCTTGACAGCGCTTGCATTGATGAGATATCGCCTTCCCTCTGGTGACAGCTCCGCATGCTTGTACAGCTTTCCCTCCTTATCCGCCGCGTTGGAAATGGCCAAAAAGCCCATCGCGGAGAACTGCATGACAACCATATCGAAACCTTAGTTCTAAACACTGAATGGCCCAACGTCTAGCTCCGGGAATTTCTACCGCACGGCAATAAGCTCTCTCTCCCGATGGAGCCTATTGATCCCAGACTTAATTTCCCGAAGCTTTGTCAGCGTTAGTAGATGAGGTGCGAACGACCTGAAGACTTCGTCCCAGGCAAACATCCTCGCAAGGGTGTGACGCTGCGATATGCGCTTAGCAGAGGAGGCTTTTGGGTCGGTGAGCGATAGGTGGAAACTAAGCTCAATCTGGTCGTTTCCCTGGGCTGGTCCTTCCACCTTCGTGCACTGCATGACTGAAAGCCGTGCAATCTCTTCGTCCTTGTTATCAATGACCTGGCTAAGTCGAAGGATCACTTCGTTAGCTTCGACACTGGCCAGCCTTTCCACCCTCACCCAGCCTGGTCTTGGGCTTCGCTTATTCAGCTGAGTCAAGCTTCTGCTGACGACTGCCCCTAGCTGTGCAAGAGATGTCCAATCCTTGTAAAGGCGCAATCGAACGAGCTTTTGAAATTCGGCCAGTTTGCGAAGGCCTTCTGGATCGCCTTCAGCCTTTCCTTGTGGTATCGAATCTGGTTGTGCGTGCACGAATGCGATGACCGGGATGCTCTTTTCGAGTGCATAGCGGTACTCTTTTTCGGTAAAGTTCAAACCATCATCAGACGTGGAGCCATGGCGGGCACCAACAACGACCACGTAATAGTCGCACTGGTCATTAATTTCCTAAAAAAAAGTCCACTGGTCGTCATTCGCTGCAGGGAAGTAATCCATACCAGACGGGATGCCATCAAGTTCCAACAATGCCCGCATGACCTTGAGCCGCCCTGCCTTGAGATCCACGTATGTGGAGTTGGAGTACAGGTGACTAATAGGATAAACGCTTCCAGCTATAGTCGAAAAGTGTCTCGGGAAACAAAATATCTGATTCGGGAAGTTCCAACTGCGGAACAACGCCATTCTTCACGAAGAACAAGTTTCCTGTGTGGCAGACCACCGTATAACCTTTCTTTAACCCAAGGTCCACTGTAGATGTGAAGCTCGATCCCCGGACTTCTTTCCCCCTGTGCGTCTGGTAGATGCCAACCGGGATACTGGATTCAATCTCTATGATGACAATGGTAGGATTATAATTCTGTAGGCTCTCCCAGATTTGCCAATCACAAGAATCAATATCGATACTTAACACTTCAAAATCTGGAAGAATTCTGGTCGATGCAAGCAAATTATCAAGTGTGTGCGTGCCTTTAGGTTCTACGTAAGCGTCAATTAACTCAATATGCTCGGAGAACTGTTTCATGTTGTGAACCAGTTCTTGAAACTTACTCTTGTCTCCTTCGATGTAGACCCCTCTCCAACCTTGTTCAAGGAGGTTATATGTATTGCTGAGGTGTTTTCCATCCCAAGCACCGAATTCAACAAACGATCCGCTGCGGATTTCGAGTCTCCGTAGTATCTCCTGAAGTACCCCATCCTCACCGTTCTGGCTATAGACATTATTCCTGAAATTACTTAAACTAGACATTTTTAAGATTCCTCCTAAACCAATTTAAGACTGTGCTACATTACACTCGGGGGCATGCGTAGTAAGCCCAGTATGTGATGGTGGTTGAACTGGCGCACGCTGGGCTTAAAAAGCATGCCGTAGCGTGTAAAATTAGAGAGTTAGGCTGCGCTGAATAGCTCAAAGATTACGTGGCTCCGTTAAGCGGCATAATCCAAGATAGGCGTGCAGTGCGGGCCAGTGAGTGAGACGGCGCCCAAGAAGATTAAGACTTGGCTAGGAGATTGTGTTCGCAGTCTGAGCCGGCGGTAAGTGCTTGTATGTTGACTTCATTAAGGGCGAAAGCAAGGCTCTCAATGAGTTGCTCTTCCTCCGCCGAGAAGTGCCAGAGCTTCAGCAGGTAGCCACTAGAATGAACATCTACCTTCAGTTCCCAGGCAACACTGTAGTTCCCCAGCTACGCGCACTGATCTTCTGGCGCGGCGGCTAGAGTCTCGCCAGCCATGAAGGACGTGCGAAAGGCGTTGTGAAACGCCTCGGCTTCTTCAATGGGCGATGGAACTGCAGTCATGCTGGTTGTGCGGCCTAACGCTGCCCCTGAGTGGCAGGCAAGGAGCTTGGGTGGCGTGCAGAGAGGTGATCGGGGCCTGTCCACTCGAGGGGCTTGTTAGCCGGCCTTTGCGCTTAAGCCAGCAACTCTTCAAGTTCATTTCTGGTGAGATCAACATCCCGCAGTACCTTTACTAGCAGACTAGGTCCGATTGATGCACCGGAATCCATTGGGACGACTGTTGTCCGTCCATCTGGGTGCCGAAGAAAGTGATGGCTGCCCTTCACTCTCTGAACAAGAAAGCCAGCCCTCTTGAGTGCTGTAATCAAGCTTTTCCTGTGACCGCTGAGTATTTCGACACGCCTATACAGTAAGCCTTTGAACGCCGACAAAATCAAGTTGCTCAATATCGCCTTCATGAACTTCAAGGCACAGCTCAATAGCTTCCCTGATACGCTCCATCAGCTCATCAAGGGAACGTGCCTGTGTATAGCAGCCAGAGAGAGCGGGCACACTCGCAACGAAGAAACCATCTGAGTCTTTCTCGACAACGACATCAAACTGCCTTGTCATGGTCTTCTCCTGCATCCCAACATACTAGGTCCAATCTTGCCTTTGCAGGGATCCCCTCACTCGGACCGGCCAAGACAGTATCGACCTAATTGAAACACACCATAAAGCCAGGCCTTTTTCAGCAAATGACGCCGAAACCGGCCTCCGTGGATGCCCCAGATAGACTGCGCTGCATGGCTTCTCATGGATGGGTCAGGTCCAGCCAACTATGATAGACGCATCCGCATAACATCCCAAGCTTAGCCACAGTTTCCAGTGCCGGACTCGTCCATAGCGCTTGTCAAGGAAAGGAGGTGATCTGCAGGCTTTTTAACACCAGCCACTGCACGATTGAGCAAATGGGAATAGATTTGGAAACAGCGCTCTACGGCAAACTCTCACCACCAGCCTGCGGCTCATACCTGACCAATTCAGCGAGCTCTGCCCGGCCGACCCAGACGCCGTGATGGAACCCGCGCAATCGGTAACTCCAAACGCGAGGGGAGCACCTTCATCCCCCCGAAGCCCCCGCCGCCGGACCCGCCACCTGCTGCCAGCCGCCCGGATGGGGTGCCAGATACTCCGGCCGCCCCCCCGCCCCTGGTTCCGCAGGCGCTGTAAGCACAAAATCCATGCTGATCGAAAAGCGGCGATCGTCGTCGTCGTTGTTCTCCAGCACGGCGTGATCGATGCAGGCGGGAAACAGCACCAGCAAACCCGCCCGCGGCGCCACATCAAACCAGGGGGCATTCCACTGCTGGGCGCCGGCATGGTTTGCACCGGCATGGTTAGCACCAGCAACGTCGGCGCGGATCGGCCCGCCGTGGCCCACCGCCAAGCCCGGCCCCAGCTCGTTGTACTGGCGCTGGGGCCAGAGGCGCAGGCAACCGCTGCGGCCGCTGCCGTCACCATTGAGGTAATAGACAGCGCTCAGGTGGGCATTGGGATGGTGGTGCCGTCCCACCACCTGGCCCGCCTCACCCACCACCGGCCAGCAGCGCTGCAAATGCAGCGCCAGCGCCGCCGGATCAAATCCCATCGGTGACCTAAGCGGCCGGGTATTCGCGGCCCCCTTCGGGATCGCGGCAGACCTGGCCGGTGCCGCCGGAGCCGCCGGAGCCGCCGCAGGCATCGCTGGCGGCTACCGCCTGCCGTTCACTGCCATGGCGATGGTGCTGGGCGTCGGCGGACCGGAGGGCGCCCAGTTCACCAGCATGGCCACGGTGCTGGTGGCGGCCCTGTCCGGATTAGTCACGGCCCGAGCCGCCAATGCGCTGAGCACGCTGGTCCGAAGTCTTTGGCGTGAGCGGGTTGGGTCAGGGGAGTGAAGGGATCAGGC
>JBIIRU010000147.1:0-6563 GCA_044341355.1 Cyanobium sp.
CCGCCGGTCGCATTGAGGCCCTTGAAATTGCCCTCGCCCTGATTGTGCTGCTGCTGCTGGTGGCGAGCCTGCCGGCGACCCTGCGGGGTGACGTCATGGTTGCTGGAGTGATTGGCCTGGTGCTGCAGCTGCTCAGCACTTCCCTGGCAGATGCCTTTGGCGATGAGGAGCAGGCCGGTGCCCGGCTGGCGGCCGGGGGAGGGTTGATGAGCCTGATCTACCTCGAACTGCTTGATGCCTCCTTCAGCCTTGATGGCACCATCGGTGCCTTCGCAATCACCAGCAACCTGGCCCTGATCATGGTGGGCCTGGGGCTCGGTGCCCTTTTCATCCGTTCCCTCACCTTGATGCTGAGCCGGGAAAAGGCCCTCGACCAATTGGTGTATCTGGAGCATGGTGCCCACTACGCCATCGGTGCCCTCGGTCTGTTGATGCTGGCCAGCATCTGGCTTGGCCATCAAGGGGTACACCTGCCTGAGTGGGTCACGGGCCTGATCGGAGTGGTCCTGTTGGTCCTGTCACTGGCCGATTCCCTGCGCCAGCGCCGTCGCCGGCACCCTTCCCCGAACTGAATCCGGACCTGGCTTGAGCCTCCCCCCATAGGGGTAATACTCAGAGATAAAAACCTACTGTCGTCACGACCCTGGTGCCCTGGGCCCTGAGAGCACTGCGCAGCAGGATCGTCGATTGGTTGTGGAGCAGGTTCTCCCAGCGATGCATGGTCACAAAGACCGGCAGCACAACCACACAGAAGCGGTTGCGGTCCTTACGGTGATCAACCTCAAAGTCTTTGACAAAATCCACCACCGGATCCACCAAAGAGCGATAAGGGGAATCGAGAATCTCCAGATGGACATCGGGCACTTGGCGGGCCCATTGCTCCTTGAAAGCCTCCACCTTGCCCAAGCCCAGGTCCACATGGACCGCCACCAGATCGCTGGCAATCGTGCGGGCAAAGCGGATGGCTTCGAAGCGGTTGCGGTCCTTACGGTGATCAACCTCAAAGTCTTTGACAAAATCCACCACCGGATCCACCAAAGAGCGATAAGGGGAATCGAGAATCTCCAGATGGACATCGGGCACTTGGCGGGCCCATTGCTCCTTGAAAGCCTCCACCTTGCCCAAGCCCAGGTCCACATGGACCGCCACCAGATCGCTGGCAATCGTGCGGGCAAAGCGGATGGCTTCGAAACTGCCGCGATGCAGCTGGCCCACCAGCACCACCGTTGGCGAGCCGCCGCTCGATGGCGGATCGGGCAATTTGAGCAGCTTGTCGGAGGCCAGCCGCAGGCGCCGGCTGACGGCGGAGTAGTGGGTGCGAATGCGCAGAAAAACAGCCACAAGCACGGGAATGGCAATCACCACCACCCAGGCCCCCTGGGTGAATTTGCTGAACAGCAGCACCACGGTCACCACGCTGGTGATGGCGGCCCCGAGGCCGTTGACCAAGGCCTTGCTCTGCCAGCCCCGTCCCTGTTCTCGCCACCAGTGCACCACCATGCCGGACTGGGATAGGCTGAAGTTCAGGAACACCCCCACGGCATAAAGGGGGATCAGTCTGCTGACACTGCCATTGAAGATGATCAGCAGCAGGGCGGCGAAACCGCTGAGGGCATAGATGCCATTGCTGAATACGAGCCGATCGCCCAGGGAGGCGAGCTGGCGGGGCAGATAGCCATCGCGGGCCAGAAAGGCAGCCAGCCTGGGGAAATCGGTATAGGCGGTGTTGGCCGCCAGCAGCAGAATCAGCAGGGTGGCGAACTGCAACAGCGCCAACAGGGGGCCATTGCCGAAAATCCGCTCACCGAGTTGGTAAAGCAGGGTGGGACCGTTTTCCAAGTAAACCAGGCCTGTCTGGTGGGCTAAAGCGATGATGCCGGTGAACATCACCGCCAGCAGCAGCACCATCACTGCCAGAACATTGCGGGCATTGCGCCATTACACCGGCCGGAAGGCGGCCACGCTGTCGCTGATCGCTTCAATGCCCGTGAGGGCGGCGCAACCAGAGCTGAAGGCCCGCATCAAAAGGAGGGGGCCAAACACCATCAGGCCCCCTTCATGGGCCTTGGCCAACAAGGCTTGTTGGCTGGCCACGGGCGTGGCGGGCAACAGCCCCTGGCCGGTCTTGAAGGCACCCGCCACGAGCAACAGAAAAATCATGCCCATGAAGAGATAGGTGGGCAAGCTCAACAACTTGGCGCTCGAACTGACGCCCCGCAGGTTGGCCAGCATCACCAGGAACACCGCCAGCAGGCAAAGCGGCACCCTTTGGGCCTCCAGGCCGGGCAAATAGGAGGTGAGGTCGGCAATGCCCGCCGCCGTGCTCACCGCCACCGTGAGCACTTAGTCAATAAATAGGGAGGCACCGGCGATCAGGCCCGCCAAGGGGCCGATGTTCTCCTGGGAAACCCGATAGGAGCCGTCGCCGTGGGGGTAGGCCTTGATGGTATGGCGGTAGCTGGTGCCGACGATCAACATCAGCAGCATAATCAGGCCCGTGATCGGCAGGGTGTAACTGAGGGCGGCGGCCCCCGCCATGCCAAGGGTCAGCACGATCTCCTGGGTGGCATAGGCCACGGAAGAAAGGGCGTCGGAGCTGAGAATCGCCAGGGCTTCGGCGCTGCTATAGCGCTCTTCGTGGCAGGCGCTGGTCGGCAGAGGACTGCCGATGACAGTGCGGCGCAGCCGGTCAAGAACGGAGTGACGCTCCATGAGCGGGCTGCTGCGGTGGGCGAGATGCCGCAAACCTATGTCGCGCTGCCCTCAAAGCCTGTTGTTTCTGTTTAAGGTTGCGGCGCTCTGCCAACAACCTCTCTTGACACTTTCCCCGCAGCGGCAGCCCTGGCATGCCCTGGAGGCTCAGGAATGCCAGAGCCTGCTCGCCAGCGGTGAAGACGGCCTTTCCACAGCCCAGGTCGCCGCCCGCCTGGCTGAGCATGGGCCCAATCGCATTGAGCTGGGTGCTGGGCGCAGTCCTTGGCGAATCCTATGGGACCAAATCAGCAACGTCATGTTGCTGATGCTGCTGGCGGTTGCGGCCGTTTCGGCGGTGGTGGCCTACCTGAATCAACGCTTTCCCAAGGATGCCCTGGCGATCCTGCTGATCGTCGGGCTCAATGCGCTGCTGGGATATTTGCAGGAATCCAAGGCCCAAAATGCGCTTCAATCCCTGCGCCGCATGGCCCAGCCCATGGTCACGGTCTGCCGTGACGGCCGCTGGGATCGGATCTCAAGCGAGCAGTTGGTGCCCGGTGATCGCATCCGCCTGGAGGCGGGGGACCGGGTGCCCGCCGATGGGCGCCTGCTGGAGGGAGCTGATCTTGGTCTGCGCGAGGCGGCGCTAACCGGGGAAGCGGAGTTGGTGGAGAAACGGTCCCAGCTGGTGCTTGATGGGGCAACGCCGGTGCTCGATCGGCGCAACTGCGTCTTTCAGGGTACCGAGGTGGCCCGGGGCCGCGGCACAGCCCTGGTCACCCAAACGGGCATGGGCACGGAACTGGGCCAGATCGCCGAGCTGATCAATACCGCCGGTGGTGAAACCACCCCGCTGCAACAGCGCCTGGATGGCCTCGCCAATGTGCTGGTGAGTAGCGCCCTGGTCCTGGTGGCCTTGGTGGTGCTGGGTGGCTGGCTGTTGGGCCAGCCCTTGCTTGATTTGCTGGAAGTGGCGCTGTCGATGGCGGTGGCGATCGTGCCGGAAGGGTTGCCGGCCGTGATCACCGTCACCCTCGCCATCGGCACCCAACGCATGGTGCAGCGAGCCGCCTTGATCCGGCGCCTGCCGGCCGTGGAGGCCCTGGGATCAGTCACCGTGATTTGTTCGGACAAAACGGGCACCCTCACCCAGAACCGTCAGGTGGTGCAGGAATTGCGCTCTGGAACTGAGGCCATCGCCGTCAGTGGCCAGGGCTACGACCCCATCGGCACCTTGACCCCTTCGCCCCTTACCGTCCCCTTCGCCCAACGGCAAGGCACGGCCCCCGGCGCCGTGGACTTGTTACTCCAGGCAGGAGCTCTCTGCAGTGATGCCGAACTCAAGAGCCAACCTGAAGGCGGTTGGGATGTGTTGGGCGATCCCACCGAGGGCGCCCTGGTAGTGGCGGCAGCCAAGGCTGGCCAAGGGGCGGAGGAGCTGCGCCAGCGCTTCCATCGCCAGAGTGAGATTCCCTTCAGTTCCGAGCGCCAGTGGATGGCGGTCTGGGTGGGCGATGCGGACGGGGAACTGCAGGCCCCTTTGGGTGCTGCAGCTGAAGGTTCCGGCAGTTTGTTGCTGACGAAAGGCGCTCCAGAAGTGCTGATGAGCACCTGTGACCGCTGGCTGGCGCCCTCCGGGGTGGAAGCGCTGGATGACCCCCAGCGCCATTGGTGGCTTGGCCAGGCCCGCGAGCTGGCCGCCAGGGGCCTGAGGGTTCTGGCTTTTGCCGCTGCCCCGCATCACCCGGGTCCGGAGCATCCAGTGGAAAAGCAAATCCTATTGGGCCTGATGGCCCAACTGGATCCAGCCCGACCTGAGGTGGCCGAAGCGGTGGATCGTTGCCGCCAGGCCGGCATCCGGCCCGTGATGATCACCGGCGACCATCCGCTTACGGCCCATGCCATTGCCACGGGCATTGGGCTGCTGCAAGGGAGCAGGGGCCCTGGCCAAGGTTATGGCGACGACGAGGTGGTGCTGGGTAAGGTACTGGAGGCCAGTGACGACGATAAGTTGCGCCAGTTGGTGCAGCGCTGCAGTGTTTTTGCCCGCGTGCCACCCGAGCAGAAGTTGCGAATTGTCCGGGCTCTCCAGGCGAACGGCCAGGTGGTGGCCATGACTGGCGATGGTGTCAACGATGCCCCTGCCCTGAAGCAGGCCCACATCGGTGTGGCGATGGGCCTGACCGGCACCGAGGTGAGCAAGGAGGCAGCCGACATGGTGCTGCTCGATGACAATTTCGCCACGATCGTCAATGCTGTTGAGCAGGGGCGATTGGTTTATGCGAACATCCGCCGCTTCTTCAAATACATTCTGGGCAGCAATGTCGGCGAACTGCTTACCATCGCCGCCACTCCCCTTTTAGGACTCTCTGGTGTGCCCCTAACGCCATTGCAGATTCTCTGGATGAATCTGGTGACCGATGGTTTACCGGCCCTGGCACTCGCCCTTGAACCCGGCGAGAGAGACCTGATGTCACGGCCACCGGCCGAGCCGGGAGAAACTATTTTTGCTAGGGGAGTTGGTGCTTACATTTTACGCATTGGCGTGATTTTTGCGGCTTTCAGTATTGCGCTGATGGTCTATGCCTACCGTAGCGGTGCCCCCTGGAAAACCATGGTGTTCACCACCCTCTGTCTGGCCCAGATGGGCCATGCTTTGGCAGCGCGCAGCGATCGCCCGTTGGTGCAGGTGCCGGCCTTCTCCAACCCCTGGTTACTGGCAGCCGTGGGCACTACCACCTTGCTGCAGCTGTTGTTGGTTTACGTCAAGCCCCTGGCTTCCTTTTTCGGCACCTCGCCTTTATCGCTGCGCGATCTGGCGATCTGTTTTGGCGTCAGTCTGCTGTTTTTTGTCTACCTGGAGCTTGAAAAAGTCTTTCGTCTCTGGCGGCGGCAACGCCACGCCGATGCCTAAGGCAATCTTGATCAGGCAGGATGGCGTGCATGGATTTGCTGCCGCCGGATCTCGGTTCCCTGGCCGAGGGACTGCCTAGGGTGATTCTTGTTGGCGTCGAGCGCAACCCCCTGCTTGGTTATGGCTTGATTGCCATGGCCATGTTGCTTGAAAATCTCATCCCTCCTATTCCCTCGGAATTGATCATGCCCTTGGGGGGGGTGCTGGTTGAGCAGGGGCGTCTGGATTTTGTGCCGGTGGTATTGGCCGGTCTGGTGGGCACGGTGCTGGGGGCTTGGTTCTGGTACTGGATCGGCAGACTGTTGCGGGCCGATCGGTTGGCGGCATGGTTGGGTTCCCGGGGCCGTCTGCTTGGCCTTGGTCCCGAGAGCCTGGCTGCCAGCCAGGCCTGGTTTGGGCGCCATGGGGCCGCCGTTGTCTTCTGGGGTCGATTGCTGCCGGCGATTCGGACCCTGGTTTCTGTTCCAGCCGGTATGGAATCGATGCCCCAGGGGCCGTTTTTGCTTTGGACGACCGCCGGCAGCCTGATCTGGGTGCTGGTCCTCACCCTGGTAGGGATGCTGTTGGGCTCCAGGGCCACTGAGCTGTTAGCAGCCTTGAGTCCGATCAGCGGTTGGCTGAGCGCCTGTGTGCTGCTGTTGTTAGGACTCAGGACGATGGTCCCCTGGCTGAGTTCGCTGGTGCGAAGGCAGCGGCAGCGTTGAGTGATCCGGCTTGCCAAGGCCAAGCTCCCTGACCGGCTGAGCTTTTGCGTGCTTGTTTTGAAGCGCCGGGCTACTGATCAAAGGGGTGGGTTTGGGATCAGGCGCCAGCAATGCTGGTTCTGGCAACCGCCGGCTTTGTCCCCCATTTTGGGCACCGCCTTCCCTTTGACCCGTTTGGGTGGCCCAGGGCGCCAACCGTTCTTCCATGGCCGCCAACACGAAGATCATGCCCCCCACCAGAGTCAGGCAGA
>JBIIRU010000148.1:0-6543 GCA_044341355.1 Cyanobium sp.
GATCGCCACGGGGCTTTAGCAATCTCGATTTTAAGAATGAAGGGTCAAAATCTGCTCAGAGTCATCTCATCAATGAGATTGAGACGGACTCAATCGATTTGTCCCGGCTTGATCAGACCTTCCTTAAGTCATGGGCGTCAAGTGAATGGACTTGCCGCCCGTGAGTTATTCGGTACCGTCCGTCCAGTTACGCGAAGACGTTATGGCTCGCCGCCCCATGGAAGCCGCCCCAGCCCTACCTCTCCACCCTGAGAAGGAAGCTTCGGTCTTGCCGGAATGGATGGCCCAGGTGGCCCATGGCGTCCAGCCGGATCAGGCCCTGGCCTTGATCGGCTTGGGGTTGATGGGACGGCTTGGGGGCGAAAACCAGGGCCCCTGGATCTGGAACGGAGAGGAAGATGGTGGCAGCGCCGACCTGAGCGCGCTGCGCCAGCGGTTGGAATTGGTGGACCTGGCCCTGCGCACCTCAGCGCCGCTGAGTACGGCGGAAGTAACCCAATTGTTGGGGGCCCGTCCAGGGGCGCCGGTCGTCGAGCGGGGCGGATTGGTGGCCCGCCGTTGCGGCCGCAACGTCTGGAAACTGAGTCGCAGCGAACAGCCGCAGCAGCAGCCCAGTGGTTCGTTTCAAGAGAGTTGGCGGCGGCGCCTCTGAAAGACCTGGTGATTGGTGTAGATCATCCCTGGCCAGCATGGGAATCTGCAACAAGCCAAGGCGGGGCGATTAAGTCGAAATCTCACCATCTTTGGGATTGACGTGGGCTTCGGGCTAGCCAGGTTTCGCGGCCCCACGGTCGCACCAAGCAGGGCATGGAAGCGATGATCGCCGCCTTCCTCCAGCCGTGCCTTCCTGAGCCTGGCGCGACAGCGGCTGGCCCTGTTCGGGACCGCCCACAGCACCCTGGAGGTGGAGCAAGGTGAGCCTGGAACCGATTCGGCCGCCATTTGGCTGAAGGCTTAAGTTGACAGCCTTGACTGGTAGACCATGCCCGTCAGTAGGGCGGATTCCTACCTGGACGTTCAAGACTGGGCCGCTTTGGGGCGACCACAGTCTTCCCAACCCTGCAGCAGGGTTGTCAATTCCTGCCGCAAGGCCTCCAGCCCCGTCAGGCGCCCCTGGATTTCGTCGCGCTTTTCCTGGATCAGCCGGCGCAGGGAATCACAATTACAAACTCCCACCCGGCGGGCCGCCAGAATCGCTTTGATGTCGACCAGGGGAATTTCCAGGGCCTTGAGGGTGCGAATCAAAGACAGTTCGGCGTAGACCTCCTGATCAAACAGGCGGTAGCGGCCTTCGCTGCGACTACTGGGGAGAATCAAACCTTCATCGCTGTAGAAGCGAATCGTTTTGACTGGCAAGCCCGAGCGCTTGGCCACCTCGCCGATGCGCAGCCCAGCCGGGGCCTTGGCCGACGCGGCTGGAACCCCAAAAGGAGCACCAAGAGGCACGGCTGGGACCATGGCGGGACTCTCCAGTTGCTGGAGATCCAGCCTAGGGCTGGGGGTCGGCGGCCAGCAAGGCCTCGACGCTGGCCACCTTGTCCTCCAGGGCCTGGTCGTGATCGGTGCGGGTGTTGATGTGGACCGAAGTGAACAGGCGCGAACAGCCCATGGCGTGCAAGGCCTGGTGACAGGCCTCAATGGCCGCAAACACCTCCCCCCATTCCCCCTCGATGGCCGTGCCATTGGGATGCAGCTGGATCTTGAGACCGGCGGCGCAGAGAACCCTTTCACAGGTGGCGATGTAGGGCGCCAAATGCACTCCCACACCAACTGGAACCACACAGAGATCGACGATCACTTTCATTGGCTTGTGGTAATAATCCCCCCCATTATTCGCCATCGGAGCGGTTCGCTGACATGGGTGGTGGCACTTAAGGAGTGAACGATGCCCCCCTGGGGAGCTCTGCCATGGCCACCCCCAATCGCCAGCGGGCCCCACGCCCAGCTCGCGCCGAGGACAACCTTGTCGCTGCCCTGATCGCCCAGATGGAAGCCGGCACCACCCCCTGGCGCCGTCCCTGGGACCCCCGGGGTGGCGGCCACCACGTCAATCTGCTGAGCGGCCGGCCCTACCGAGGTGCCAACCCGATCCTGCTAAGCATCGGTTTGCACCGCCGCGGATCGACGCTGCCCTACTGGTGTGGCTTCGTGGAGGCCCAACGCCTGGGCCTGGCACCACGGCGCGGCAGTCGGGGGGTTGCCATCCTCAGGCCCTTGGGGCAAGGGCGCCCGGCCGGGAAGTCGGGCGGGCCCGGGGACAGCAGCTCCCTGGGTTCAAACCAAGGCCCTCGGATCCAGCCGGCTTCTGGGGCTGCCAGCACTGACTCGAACACCACTGAATTTGCCAAGGTTGATTTCCACCCGTCTGGGGCCCCGACCTGGGTGCGCTATCGCCCCGTCACCGTCTTCAATGCCGTCGACCTGGAGGGGGAAGCGGGAGCCAAGGATCGCCTGTGGCGCTTGATCGAGCAGCGCCGCGCCATGGCGTTCCAGCAGCAGCGACCCGAGGTCGAACGGCTTGCCGCCGCAGCCTCAATCCTGGGCCATTGGCCCGTGCCTGTCACCCATGGTGGCGACCAGGCCTGTTATTTGCCCCAGAGCGATCGGATCCTGCTGCCCCAGCGCCAAGCCTTCCATTCGGACGCCGCGCTCTATGCCACCTGGGCCCATGAAGCGCTGCACAGCACCGGCCATCCGACCCGCCTCGGACGCAACCTGGCGGGGACCTTCGGCAGCGACGCCTATGCCCGGGAAGAGCTGGTGGCCGAACTGGGGGCGGTGCTGCTGGGAGATCGATTGGAAATCGGCAGCCCCGTCCAGAACCACGCCGCCTACCTGCAGCACTGGATCAACTTGCTGAAAACAACGCCGGCGCTGCTGTTGCGGCTGCTAGGCGAGGCGCGCCAGGCGGCGGATTTGATCTACCCGGAGCAGGCCAGCCAAGCGAACGCTCCCAACCAGGGGGAGGAGAGCGGCTAGCCCAAACAAGCAGCCAAGCGATCAGGCGCCGGCAAGCCAGCAAGCAAGCAGCATCCAGACAACCGGTGGCCCGTTATTGGATCCCAGAACCAAGGAACTGGAAACCGGTCTTGGGAGCCGAGGCGGTCCTCAGCCGAGCAACAATCGCACCAGGGCGCCAAGTTGGCCCACGATCCCTTTGCCGCTGAAGGCCTCACCGATCAAGGCGGCGAGGAAACCCAGCATCGCCACCCGACCGTTGAGTAGCTCCACCGCCGCCAAGGCGCCTTGGTTCCAAGGACGTTGGCTGGTGAGTCCCTCTCCGAATCTTTCCACCGGCTCATAGAGGTATGGCTTGTCTGGGGTGTCTGGGGTCACAGGGATGCTTCGGCTAGAGGCACCCTAAAACGAAGTAACCAGGAGCCTCCTCTTGACTATCCCGCAAGGGGAGGAGTCAGGACCTGCGTCGTCATCCCATGCCCGCCGCCCGCTTCGCCCTTAGGACCCTGACCGCCGCCGCCCCAGCTCCGACATGTTTTCCACCCGCGCCGCCTCCGAGAAGCGGGCCCAACAACTTACATGCAGCGGCGCCTTTGCCATGGGCGACCAGTGGATGCCCTGCCAGGACCTGAGCAGCTACGAAAAAGTTATCACTACCAAAAAGTGATGTTCAGACAGTCGGGCCGGCCAACGGCCATAACTTGAAGCAGCAAAGCCACGGCCGAAAGATTCGCCATAGAGCTGCACTAATAGAGGCCCTCATTGATGCTCCTTGCGGCTGCCATGACGCCGCCACCGAAATCCTCAAGCAGCAAAAATCCTCAAGCATCAAAGGCAAGCCCGCAGTGAGCAGGGTGAGATTTCCAAGAAAGATTTGAGGCTGGCCGCATTTTGGTTCGGGGTGGGTTGGACGAGGTCCGTCAGGGGTTTGCCGCCGCAGTTATGGGGATTCACATCGCAAGCAATGTACAAGCAATGTAACTGTTGCAAAGAGCATCCCGCAGGCCAGGTATTCCGTAAAAGAACTTACGCGGCTAAAGCTGGCAAACGGCCCAGGCACCGATCGCGGTCCAAATGGTAGAATAGATTCGATTCTAAGCGAAAAAATGCTTATCCATTACAACTTTGCCACCAGAAATCGGCCGCAAAAAATGGCAAAAGCAATAAACACAATTATCGATTTATCCACCGGCAATAATTACACCATAGGACTTGCGATTGACGATGATGATTCAACCACATTGAACTCACAGCAGTTAGCCGATATTCTGCAATCAGACCAGATCAAAGTCAACCCTGGCCGATCCAGTTCCAAGGTCCATGCGATCAACAGGGGGATGGCTGGCTGGAGCGGTGATATTATCGTAAACATGTCGGACGACATGCGATTCATTAAACAGGGATTTGATGCTGATATCATTGAAGCATTTCAAGGAGAGAGTGATCAATTCATCCATTTTCCCGATGGGCGCGTCAATAAAGTACTGCCAACCATGTCGATCATGGATCGCAGCTACTATGAAAGATTTAATTATATTTACCATCCCGATTATTACTCCCTTTGGTGCGACAACGAGGCCATGGATGTGGCGCAGCAACTGGGGCGTTACAAATACACCGACCTGCAAATCTTCAGCCACGAACACCCTGCCTGGACCGGCGAGCCCGCCGACGCCTTATTGATGCACACCGAATCGTTTTATGAAATCGATCAAGAAACCTACCAACGACGATCGAAGTTAGGATTTCCAATCTAATCCTGCCCAACGGCCTCAATCAAACCCCCAAGAATTGGGGGTGGCCGATGCAGTCAGGGGAATGGGGCAAGCGATCGGGGCGAATATTCAGCAAGGCGGCCTGCGGCAGTTGCTGTATCAGCTAGCGGAATCATCCTTGGCTGGCCAGCAGCCCCCGCAGACCTTCGCTATATAGTATCGCAGTGCAGAGGACAGCCGCGGCCCAGCAGAGACTGCGCAAGGGGGGCAGGTTGGCGATGTAGGCCCCGATGTAGCCAAGCCGCAGCAAAGGGTGCAACCAGGCAGCCGCCACCGCCAAGGCGGCGGTGGGTGAGCCGGCGGCGGCGGCGATCAGGGCCAGCAAGCAGGCGGGCGCATGCAGGCCAAAGGCCTCAAAACTGTTTTGGTGGGCCCAATTGGCCCGTTTGCCCCAGGCGGGCAGCCGCTCAAACATGGCCCGCGGCGCCGCCAGATCAGCAGGCACGAAATCCGCCTGGGAGCGGGCGGCCCCCAGGGGGATCAGGCTGGCAAGCACCACCCCCGCCGAAAGGACCAGGGACCAGGCGAAGGCGGGATGGGACATGGGGGCGGCGACGCCGCGGCAGCGGCAGGGGTCAAGCTCTTTTCTAGGCTGCGGCAGCGCCGCATCGAGAGTTCCAGGCCATGGCTGACAGCTTCAGTTTTGATGTGGTTTCCGATTTCGACCGCCAGGAGCTGGTCAATGCCCTCGACCAGGTGCGGCGGGAGTTGGTGCAGCGCTACGACCTCAAGGACAGCAATACCGAGATCGACCTGCAGGATGATGCCATCACCATCACCACCGCCAGCGACATGACCTTGGAGGCGGTGCTAGATGTGCTGCGGCAAAAGGCCACCAAACGCAACCTGTCGCTAAAGATCTTTGATTTGCAGAATGCCGAGCCGGTGGGGGGCAACCGGGTGCAACAGGTGGTGAAGCTGCGCAAGGGCCTCAGCCAGGAGCTGGCCAAAAAGCTCTCCAAACAGGTGCGAGACAACATCAAGAAAGTAACAGTGGCAATTCAGGGCGACAGCCTGCGGGTCACCGGCAAAAACAAGGACGACCTGCAACAGGTGATCCAGTTGCTTAAAGCCGAGGATCTAGAAGTGCCGTTGCAATTTGAGAATTACCGTTGAGTTTGGGCTGGTTGAGTTTGGGCTGATTGATTCAGGGCTGCGCCAGGGCCTTGACTTGACTTGGCTCGGCTGCCTGTTAGCCCCAATGGCTTGGCTGGTAGCTCCAATGGCTTGGCTGGGGCTTCTGCTTGAGCATCGTCGTCCCTGGGATGGGGGGTGGGGCCTGCGCTCCACTTATTGACGGCCTCAAAGTCCTTGCAGCCAGGCTAAATTTGGGTCAGCTTCCAGGCCCCACCATGAATCAGCCCACCGGACGTTTTCTGCTGCTCGCCAGCGCCACCGCTGGGGCGGCGTTTTGCCTGATCGGCGCCCCAGCCCGGGCGGCGGCCCTGCCTCCCTGCCCTGACTTGAATCGGCTAGTGGCCCCCTGCGAGCGGCCCCAACCCCCCTGCCTGCCTGCGGAAGCCCCCTGCAACCGCTAATGGTTGCAACCCCTAAGGGTGCTGGGCGGGTTGACACCCGCAGCTTCACACTCCGTTACGCGATGATGGCAAGGCCGTGGCAGCGCGGCCCCCGCCGTTTTGCGCAACGATGACTCTCACCCCTGGCCGTACCCCGGCTGCAGCACCCCGATTCCCCACGGATTCCGGCCCCGTCCGGGGACTGCGTTTTGAGCGCGCCCAATGGGCCAGTGCTTTTCGCAACGTGGACCGCGAGCTGACGGCGGTGCCGCTGCAAGCGACGCGGGGCACCA
>JBIIRU010000149.1:0-6527 GCA_044341355.1 Cyanobium sp.
AGCGCTTGAAGGGACGTCGCGGCCTGAAGCGACTCACAGACATCAAAGAGAGCTATGGCCGTCGGATCGTGCTGAATTCCACCCGCTATGAGGGCAATGGCGCTGACGACAAGCTGCTGAAGTTGACAGCCGACACCGGCGGCACCTTGCTGACCGCGGACTACAGCTTGGCCCAAGTGGCCCGGGTTCAGGACCTCAAGGTGCTCAATCTGAGTGAGCTGGTCATCAGCCTGCGGCCCGAGGTCCAGCCCGGCGACAGCCTGCAGATCAAAATTGTGCGAGAAGGCAAGGAGGCTGACCAGGGGGTGGGCTACCTGGAGGACGGCACCATGGTGGTGGTGGAAGAGGCCCGCAACCGCATCGGCGAACGACTCCAGGTGACAGTCACGGGCGCCCTGCAGACATCCACGGGCCGGTTGGTGTTCGCCCGCAGCGACAAGCCCCGGCCTAACGAGTCAACGGTTGACCCCAAGGGCCCTGAAAAGTCCAGGCAGCGCCGCTCCGAGCAGGAGCCGGCTCCGGGGGCCCTTGGCGAGACCAGCGGCCCCCTGCTCAATCTCAACCCCACGGCCGTGCAACCCCCAGGACCGGGCCAGGACAGCGACGCCCCCCACCCCGACCCCCACCCAGAGAAGTTGCCCCCCCAAGGGGTCGACTGAACACTGGGGGTCTCCTGGGCGGAAAACCCACGTGATGCAGCGGCGGTTGCCACCAGCACCCGGCTAGGCTCCTTTCAATGCCCCCTTGGTGAGTGCGGATGACGGCGTCGGCCCCCTATTTCGGCGATTCCGCAGTGATGCGCACCCCGCCGCCAGATCTGCCCTCTTTGTTGCTGAAAGAGCGCATCGTCTATCTGGGATTACCCCTTTTCAGCGATGACGATGCCAAGAGGCAAATGGGCATTGATGTCACCGAACTCATCATTGCCCAATTGCTGTATCTGGAATTCGATAATCCAGAAAAACCGATTTTCTTTTATATCAATTCCACCGGTACAAGTTGGTATTCCGGAGATGCCATCGGTTTTGAAACCGAAGCCTTCGCCATTGCCGATACCCTTCGCTATGTCAAGCCACCGGTACACACCATCTGCATAGGCCAGGCGATGGGGACTGCCGCCATGATCCTCAGCGCCGGCACCAAGGGCCACCGGGCAGCCCTACCCCATGCCTCCATCGTGCTGCACCAGCCCCGCAGCGGCGCCCGCGGTCAGGCCAGTGACATCCAAATCCGGGCCAAGGAAGTACTGCATAACAAGCATTCGTTGCTCGAGATGTTGGCCGAGAACACCGGCAAATCCGTCGAACAATTATCCAAGGATTCTGATCGCATGACCTATCTCACGGCCCAGGAGGCAGTGGAATATGGGCTAATCGATCGGGTGTTGACCAGTCAGAAGCTGGTGAGCTCCCCAGTGGTCACTGCCGCCGGCATTGGCTGAAGCCCCACTGCCTAGCCCTTAGCCGGGTATAAAACCCGCTACCCCTGTTTTCTCAATTCCCCTACTCTCAAGCGTTCCGCCATGCCCATCGGCACCCCCAGCGTTCCCTACCGCCTACCCGGCAGCCAGTACGAGCGCTGGGTCGATATCTACACCCGCCTGGGGGTGGAGCGCATTCTTTTCCTCGGCTCCGAAGTCAATGACGCCGTGGCCAATGCCCTGGTGGCCCAGATGCTCTATCTGGATTCGGATGACAACAGCAAGCCGATTTATCTCTACATCAATTCCCCGGGAGGATCGGTGACGGCCGGCCTGGCGATTTTCGACACGATGCAATATGTGAAATCCGAAGTCGTGACGATCTGCGTTGGTCTGGCGGCCTCCATGGGAGCCTTTCTGCTCGCAGCCGGCACCAAGGGCAAGCGACTGGCCCTGCCCCACAGCCGCATCATGATCCACCAGCCCCTGGGGGGCACCAGTCAGCGCCAGGCCAGCGACATTGAAATCGAGGCCCGCGAGATTCTCCGCATCAAGGACATGCTCAACCAGTCCATGGCGGATATGACCGGTCAGCCGCTTGACAAGGTCGCCAAGGACACTGACCGCGACTACTTCTTGAGCGCCGCCGAAGCGGTGGAATACGGCCTGATCGACCGGGTTATCGCCCACCCCAGCGAAGCGACTGCCTGATTGATTTGGGGGGGCAGCCCACTTGGGTAGGCTCCCCCTTTGCCCCGCCCGCCGACCGGAATGGCCCAGCTCTTTTACGACTCTGACGCCGATCTCAGCCTGCTGAACGGCAAGACGGTGGCCATCATCGGCTACGGCTCCCAGGGCCATGCCCATGCCCTCAACCTCAAGGACAGCGGTGTCCATGTGGTCGTGGGGCTTTATGAAGGCAGTCGCTCAGCCGCCAAGGCCCGCGCCGATGGACTGGAGGTGCTGAGCGTGGCTGAGGCCGCCGAACGCGCTGACTGGATCATGGTGCTGCTGCCCGATGAATTTCAAAGGGCTGTCTATGACGCCGAGATCGCTCCCCACCTCAAGGCCGGCAAGGTGCTGAGCTTTGCCCACGGCTTCAACATCCGCTTTGGACTGATCAAGCCACCGGCCGATGTCGACGTCGTGATGATCGCCCCCAAGGGACCAGGCCACACCGTGCGCTGGGAATATCAAAACGGCCAAGGCGTTCCCGCCCTGTTCGCCATTGAGCAAGATGCCTCGGGCCAAGCCCGCGCCCTGGCCATGGCCTACGCCAAGGCCATTGGCGGCACCCGCGCCGGCATTCTCGAAACCAACTTCAAGGAAGAAACCGAAACCGACCTCTTCGGCGAGCAGGCGGTGCTTTGCGGTGGCCTCAGCGAGCTGGTGAAAGCAGGCTTCGAAACGCTGGTGGAAGCGGGCTACCAGCCCGAACTCGCCTATTTCGAATGCCTCCATGAGGTCAAGCTGATCGTTGACCTGATGGTCAAAGGCGGCCTCACCGCCATGCGCGATTCCATCTCCAACACCGCCGAATATGGCGATTACGTCAGCGGCCCGCGCTTGATCACCGCCGAAACCAAAGCGGAGATGAAGCGGATCCTCACCGACATCCAGGACGGCACCTTTGCCCGTAATTTCGTGGCGGAGTGCGAGGCCGGCAAGCCCGAAATGGACCGGATCCGCCAAAGGGATGCCGAACACCCCATTGAGCAGGTGGGTACGGGGCTGCGTTCCATGTTCAGCTGGCTGCGGGCCTCCTGAACCGGCCACTTCTGCGCCGCTGATGGCGGCCTGGATGCCCTGGCCCCACCTGATTCTTGCCTTGGTGGCCGTTGCCTGCCTACTGGATCGGCTGGTGGGCGATCCGCTCTCCTGGCTCCATCCGGTGCAGGTAATGGGCTGGGCCATCGCACGGCTGCGCCGGCCAGCCGAGGCCTGGTCTGGCGATCAGCCAGCCCGGCTGCGGCTGATGGGACTTGTAATCACCATGGCGCTGGTGTTGGGCAGCGCCCTGGCGGGCTGGAGTCTGGAGCGACTGGCAGGACGCTGGCCCCTGGTGGGTCTGCCCCTGCTGCTGCTCGGCATGGCCAGTGCCCTTGCCGGCCGCAGCCTGGAACAGGCGGTGCGACGGGTCCTGGGGGCCCTGCCAGACCTGGATTTAGCAAGGTCGAGACTGGCCTGGATCGTGGGGCGTCAGGTCCAGGATCTCAATGAAGGTGAGATTCTGCGGGCTGCGGCCGAAACCGCCAGTGAGAATGCCGTCGATGGCCTTTTTGCACCCCTGTTCTGGATGATCGTGGGCGCGATCTTGCTGGGCTGGCCCCAGGCGAGCCTGACCCCCATGCCAGGCCCCCTAGCCCTGGCATGGGCTTTCAAAGCGGCCAGCACCCTTGATTCGATGCTGGGATACAAAATGGGCCGCCTGCGTTGGCTGGGTACGGCGGGAGCCCGGCTCGATGATGGACTCACCTGGGTACCCGCCCGGCTGGTGGCCCTTAGCTTGCCCTTGGCCGCCGGTCGCCCCGATCAGTTACTGCCCTGGTTCAGCGCCGCCTTGAGGCAGGGTGCGGCGGATCCTTCCCCCAACGCGGGGGTTTCCCAGGCCGCCTATGCCATGGCTGCCCAGGTGCGCCTGGGCGGCGTAAACCGCTATGCGGAAGGTGTCAAGGTCAAACCGGTGCTTGCGGCCTTCGCCCCCCCGCCGGATCCGGCCGCCATTGAGAGAATCTTGGGCCTGACCCTGAAGTTGGAATTGCTTTGGCTGGTTTTAGCCCAACTGGGGCTGGCGGGGTTTGGGCTGATGCAAGCGGTCCGGTGATCAGGCCCTTTGGGAAAGGCAGCCTTCAGTAGGCACCCCGGTCGCGGGGGTCGAGCACCACCCGTATAGTGCGCCACAAAATGCGCATGTCCATCTTCAAGCTGCGATAGCGGGCGTAATGGAGATCGAGTTGGACGCGTTTGCGATAACTGAGGTTGTTGCGCCCTGAGACCTGCCATAGACCTGTCAAACCAGGCCGCACAGCCAGCACTTCTTCCATGCGCTTGCCATAACGGGGTAATTCCTGGGAGACGATCGGGCGGGGGCCAACTACACTCATCTCACCGCGAAGCACATTCACAAACTGCGGCAGTTCATCTAGACTGGACCGACGCAAAAAGCGGCCCAACCGAGTGATGCGTGGATCGTTGCGCAGCTTGAAATCATTGCGAAACTCCTCCTGCAGATCAGGCGAAGCCGCCAGCACGGCCGAAAGGATGCGGTCAGCATCGCGGCGCATCGTGCGGAATTTGATGCAGCCAAACTGTCCGTAGCCGCGGCCCACCCGCTGCTGAACGTAGAAAACGGGGCCCTTGGATGTGATTTTCACCAACAGCACCAACAGCACCAACAGGGGAGAACAGAGGCTGAGCATGGCCAGGGAAAACACGATGTCGCCCGTGCGCTTCAGCACCCGTGAATGGCGGGGTTGGCGCTCGATCAGCTCTTGAACTTTGAGCGTCACGCCCGGCTCGCCCAAGGCAGACTCGCCAGAACCGGGGGAGCCGCTGGCATCAAAAGGGAAGACAGTGGCAGCCAATGGCACAACAAGGCAGGCAGAAGATTTAGCCTCCACGGATCGACCGAATCGAAACTCCGAAGATCCGGGCAAGACAACCATGGAGCCAGCCAGCGATAAACGAATCTAAGGATCAGTCGCGAAGTGACTCCAGTTGCCAGGGTCACTCAGGCCAGAGGCACAGCGAGCTCTGGGGCGAGAGCAGGGGCTGAACGGCCAGAGTCCAGGCGGTGGCGATGTTGGTCCCAGCTGTGCAATAGCAGCGCCTGGAAGCGTTCGCGAAAGCGCTCCGGCCCAAAACCCTCGGCCCATTCACGCTGGTCGCTGGCAGGTAGTTGACGCCAAAGCTGGCCGTGGTGGAAATGCTCCAGGGCCGCCGCCAGGCTGGTGGGGGTCTGTTCGGGGAACAGCAGTCCGGTAGGCCAGCGGTCGCCCCGATCCAGGCAGCGCACGCTGTCGCACAGTCCCCCAACGCCATAAGCGATCACCGGGGCCCCCGCAGCCATCGCCTCGACGGGCGCGATGCCGAAATCCTCAAGACCAGCGTAAACGTAGGCGCGGCAGCGCTCCAGCCAGTGATTGGCCTCCGCCTGGCTACAACGCCCCAGGAAGCGAATTTGGGGGCCTGCCATGGCCTGGAGTCGGCGCCGTTCGGGGCCATCGCCGATGACCACCAAAGGCAGGCCGGTGCGATTGAAGGCTTCCACCACCACATCAACCCGCTTGTTGGGCACGAGCCGGCAGAGGCTCAGGTATGTGTCGTCGCGGCATTGGTTCCAGCGGAAGCGTTGCACCGAGACTGGCGGATGCAGAACCTGGGCCTCACGGCCCCAGTAACGGCGGATGCGACTGGCGGTGAAACGGGAATTGGCCACCAGCACATCGGGACGGCCCGCGCTGGCCACGTCCCATTGACGCAGCCAATGGAGCTGCCATCTCACCAGGGGGCCCAGGGGGCCACGGGCCAAGGTGGAATGGCGCAGGTAGGCCCCCATCTGATCCCAGGCATAACGAACCGGGGTATGCACGTAACTGACATGCAACTGGTCTGGACCCGTGAGCACCCCTTTGGCCACCAGATGGCTGCTGCTGAGCACCAAGGGGTAGCGGCTGAGATCAAACTGCTCGATCGCTAGCGGCAGCAGGGGCAGGTATTGCTGGACATGGCTGGCCCCCCAGGGCAAATGCTGGACAAAACTGGTCCGAATGGCCCTTCCCGCCAGCCAAGGGTCCAAGTGTTGGCTCGCCCCTGCCACAAGGGCAAAAAGATCAGGCCGTTGGCCCGCCGCCGCGAGAAAATCGTCTATCTGCTGCACCACCAGCTCGGATCCCCCGAAGGAACGGGGGCTGAACCATTCGTGGACGAGGGCGACAGGGCCTGGCAGGGGCGTGAGGGCGGTCAAAGGAGCCGGGCTTACCATCACGAAAATTCTCAGCTGATTGCATTGGGGACGGACCCTGCCGAAGCTAGGGGCACGATCGAGGGGGCATCAGCCAAACCGGCATGGCGATCCAAGAGCTCCTCGAAGATGAGTTGAAGGAAC
>JBIIRU010000007.1:0-22260 GCA_044341355.1 Cyanobium sp.
GAAGTCAGTGGCTGGCCGCGCTCACCACGGTGGAGAAGCTGGTGGGATCGGCCAGGGCCAGCTGGGCCAGCATCTTGCGGTTGATGCGCACGTCGGCCTTTTTGAGGCCACCGATCAGGCGGCTGTAGCTGAGTCCATTCAGGCGGGCCGCCGCGTTGATGCGGGCGATCCACAGACGGCGGAAATCACGCTTGCGGCGGCGGCGGTCGCGGTAGGAATTGCAGAGGGCCTTCATCACCCGCTGGTTGGCGGTGCGGAACAGGCTGCCGTTGCTGCCCTGGAAGCCCCGGGCCAGGCGCAGAATTTTGTTACGGCGTTTGCGGGCGACATTGCCCCTCTTGACGCGGGTCATGGAGGTAGGGAACTAAGGGGAGAGTGGAAAAAGGGAAAGTGGTGTAGGTGGCAGAAAGGCGACTGGCGCCATGACCTCAGGCGTGGGGCAGCATCAGGGCCACGTTGCCCGCGTCCCGTTCGTCGACGCTGGCCATGGTGCCGAGATGGCGTTTGCGCTTCGGGCTCTTGTGGTCGAGCAGGTGGTTGAGGAAGGCGCGCCGGCGCATGAACTTGCCACTGCCGGTGACCTTGAACCGCTTGGCGGCCGCGCGGCGGGTCTTGAGCTTCGGCATGGCGTTCCTGGGCGCGGGCACAAACAAGCAGAGTACGACGTGACTTAACCCTTATCCAACTCCCAGGCCCATGCCCCTTCGCCAGCTGCGCCCGTCCCCGTCCGTGGCCCCAGGGGCTAGCGCCCCGGCGACCGCCGGCAGGAGGGGGCGCCAGGCCAATCTGCGGGCACCACTTTTGGGGTTGGTGCTGCTGCTACTGCCCGGGGGGTGCCGGGCCTCAGACCAGCCCCTGGGCCTGACGTCCCCGCCGCCCCCATTGCCCGCCTTGGCGCCCCAGGGCGGCGAGGCGTTGCGGCATTGGCCGGTGCCCGAACCTCCCCCCCTGCGCTCGCAGGATCCGGTGCTGTGGGTGGCCTTAGCGGCCCATCTCGGCCCGGCTGGGGAAGCCGACCAGGCCCCTCCCTTGCGCTTGACGGCCGCATCGGGCGAGCTCACCTTGGTGGATGGTTCAGGGCGCCGGATTAGCCGGCCTGAGCTGGTGCTGACCTGGCGATGGCAGCCCCTGTCCCAGCCCGAGATCCTGCGGCGGAGGGTGCTGGGGCCCTTCGCCAGCTACGAAAGTGCCGAGGCGGCGGCCCGGCGGTGGCAGGCGACAGGAGTACGGACTGAGATCGCTCGCAGCAAGGACTGGGAGGTATGGGGGCCGGCCGAGGCGGCGCCCCCTGCGGGCCAGGTTTCGCGCTTGATCGAGCAGCGCCCCACCCGGCGCTTGGGCCTGCAACTGACCGCCAGCGAGGGCGCCCTGGCGCTGCGCCAGCCCCTGCGCATCGAGGCCCCGGGCGGATTGCGCTGGAAGGGGGGGGTGTATGCCGGTCCCTTCCGCTTGCTGGCGGATGCCCATGGCACCTGGACCCTGGTGGAGGAGGTCCCCCTGGAGCGCTATCTGGAGGGGGTGGTGCCCCATGAAATTGGGGCCGGCTCCCCAGCGGCGGCCCTGGCCGTCCAAGCGGTGTTGGCCCGCACCTGGGCCGTGCGCAACCGAATGCGCTACCAGGTGGACGGATACCACCTCTGTGCCGACACCCAATGCCAGGTTTATCAAGATCCGCGCCAGGCCAGCGCCGCCGTGCGGCGGGCTATCGCCAGCACCCGCGGCCAGGTGATGGCTGCCGCCGGTCAGCCCATCCATGCGGTTTACCACGCCAGTAATGGCGGAGTAGCCGCAGGACTAGAGGAGGCCTGGGATGTGGAGGCGGTGCCCTACCTGCGCGCCTTCGCCGATGGTCCAGCCCGCTTCGTCGCCCGCACCCCCCTGCCCCTTTCGCCCCCGGTCCTGAGCCAGTTGCTGCAGGACGGTGCTCTGGCCTACGGCTCCGACCATCCCCTGTTTCGTTGGCAGCGCCGCTTGAGTGCCGCCCGAATCCGGGCCGCCCTGGGGGCCCGGGCGGTGGATGTGGGCGAGGTACGCAGCCTCAAAGTGCTGGAAAGGGGGCCCAGCGGCCGGGTGCTGGCCCTGGAGATTGCCGGCGCCAACGGAACCACGGTGTTAAGGCGCGATGCCATCCGCCGCACGCTGCGGGAGTTGCCCAGCACCTTGTTTCTGCTGGTTCCGTCGGGGCCGGGGGCCTGGCGGGTCGACGGTGGTGGCTTTGGTCATGGGGCTGGGTTATCCCAGGCTGGCGCCATCGATTTGGGCCGCCAGGGCTGGAGTGTCGAGCGAATCCTGGGCCATTACTATCCAGGCGCTGTTATGCAGCCTCTGACTGGGTTGGGAAACGCCCTTTAGTATTTGTTTATTGAACGAAGCCAGGGGAGGAAAGCTGATGGTCGGTGGTAGTCCCAACGATCACCGCCGTGGCAAGGCCGCCCTCTATCTGTTGGTCTGCTTACTTATGGGGGCCTTGCCCCACTGGCTACCCCAGGGCACCTGGGGTTTGGCCTTGCCGCTGCTGGCAGGGCTTATCGCCATCTATGCACTGCGTACAGTTAGTTCAGGAGCCAGAGAGGCCCAGTCGGTGGCCGCCATGAATCCTGGGGATGGATCCCAGTCCCAGACGGATCAGCAGACGAATCAGCCCAGCCAAAATCCGCCCATGGCCGGGGTTGATGTGGTTGTGGCGGCTCGGGATGAGGAGGCGGTGATCGGGCGCCTGGTCGATCGCCTCACGGCACTGCGCTGGCCGCAGTCCCTGCTGCGAATCTGGATCATCGATGACGGCAGTGAAGACCGCACGGCCGCACGGTTAGTTGAGCTGCAACAACGCCATCCCCAACTGCAGGTGGTGAGACGATCCAGGCAGGCCGGTGGGGGAAAATCGGCCGCCCTCAATGAGGTGCTGCAGCGTTTGCAGGGGCGCTGGATGCTGGTTTTGGATGCCGATGCCGACATGGAACCAGATCTGCTGCAGCGGTTGATTCCCTTTGCCGAGACCGGCGGCTGGGCGGCGGTGCAATTGCGCAAGGCCGAGATCAATGGCGATCAAAACTGGTTGACCCGGGGCCAGGCGATCGAAATGGCCTTCGATGCGGTGGTCCAGGAGGGTCGCCAGGCGCTGGGAGGAGTGGTGGAATTGCGCGGCAACGGCCAGTTGTTGCGCCGCGATGCGGTGCAAACGGCAGGGGGGTTCAACGAGGCCACCATCACCGACGATCTGGATCTCAGCTTCCGCTTTCTGCTGGCGGGCCTACCGATAGGGGTGCTCTGGAATCCGCCCATCAGCGAGGAGGCCGTCCTCAGCCTGCCGGCCCTCTGGCGGCAGCGGCAACGCTGGGCCGAGGGGGGGTTGCAGCGTTATCTCGACTATGGCCCCAAACTGCTTTCCAATCGCCTCAATGGAACCCAAAAACTTGATCTGATCGTTTATTTTCTACTGCAATACGTTCTACCGGTGGTGGCCATCGCCGATTGTGCCGCTGCTGTTTTGACATCGAGCCAGCCGGCCTTTTGGCCCTTTTCGCTAGTCGCTGTTGCCCTTACCTTGATCGGCATGGCTGCGGGTTGCCGCCGCGACAGTGAAGGCCCTGCCCTTCCCCCTGCCAGCCCTGGCAATTTGGCCTTGGGCGTCGTCCACATGATGCATTGGTTCGTGGTTATCCCATGGGTCACCTTGAAGATGGCCCTGCTGCCCAAGAAGCTGATTTGGGCAAAGACGGCCCATGGTGAATTGATATCAAATTCAACAAGTTATGCCGAGTATGACCTGGCCACCCAAGTACTGAATCACACTCCCGAAGAAGAAGCTATCATTGCTTCTGAAGGTGGGGGCCTTTGAATTTCCCAAGATGAATTTTATTGCTGCTGAATATGTTGTTCCATCCGCACCTGACCTTACCGGTGGCCTGCGGCGATGAAACCGGTGCATTGCGCCTGTCGGTATCGTTTGACGTAAGATCAAAGATGGGCCGGGCAACATTTGTTGCGGCGCATCCTAATCAATGCGCCAGATGCCACTGTTGCTTGTCCATGGTCAGGACCCCAACTTCAGACAACAAGGTTCTACATCCCTGACGGTTCCTGAAAGAGGCTTGTTAACCCATCATTGCAGCGTGATCAAGGCTTCCTTGCTGCTGGATCCCTGGACTGCTCAGGCCGCCAATTCCTTGACCCCTCAGCGCTAAGCGTACAAAGACAGATTGGCAGCAGGGATGGATCTTTCTGGCCGTGAACGTGTACAATATTGGCGACAGGTCACTTTAACGTCAGTTGATACATGGCTGATCTTCATTACGATGTCTGCATCATTGGGGCCGGGGCAGCAGGTGCATATCTAGCCAAACGGCTCCTCCATGAACGACCACACCTCAAAGTATTGATCGTTGATGCCGGTCCAAGCATTCCGGTCGGGATGGATGAAGTGGCTTTTAGCTGCGAACAGCATGGGGACACTCCCTACCGAGCTCCCCAGGAAGGCCGATTCTTTGGGCGTGGGGGTACAACGTCTGCCTGGGGTGCGTCACTTGTGCCTTACTCCAGGAAGGATTTTGACGTGGAAGACGCCCTTTCAAGTGAGTGGAAATCAATTGTTCAGGACCTGGACCTTTCAGCAGTTTCAACCTTGAAGCATCTTGGGTTTGAAGGATCAGACTTACTACGGCAATCATTCGAGGTCAGCGAAAAGATCCGTCGTCATCCCCTAAATCAAATTAACCAGATCGAACTGCAACGCAACATCTACCTACCATTTACCAAGAAGAATTTCGCCTGGATGCTCGATGAACTTGCCAACGTTCCTGGCGCCCAGGTCATGTTGGATTCTGTTGTAACCAAACTGAACCTTGAAGGCCATACCGACAACCCATCCAAATCAGTGAAATCTATCACCATTCAAACCCGAAGTGGTGATCAAAACTCCATTACGGCTCGTGCTGTACTGATCTGTCAGGGTGCGATTGAAACCACTAGAACACTCTTGGAAATTGCTCATCAGCAAGGAGATAATTATTTCCAATGGAAAGATCTGGTTGGAAACGGTCTGAGTGATCATATCTCCTTTCCAGTTGCCAACTATAATTCAGATAGCACCCAAAAAATTGCTCAAGTCCTTGCCCCCTCATTTGTGGAAGGATCTATCACGGGCACGAGGATGGTGCCGATGAGCAGGGATTTACCCAGATCATTTGCTCATGTCGTGTTTAAACAGAATGGAGCCGCTTTCACAATGGCTCGTGAAATGATGTACTCCATACAATCACGTAAATTGCCAAGTATTGATGTCAGCACCATGGGACGTTCCGTCATCGGACTAGCCAGATTTGCCAAAAAGCGCTTGCTCGATGGCGTGCTTTGCATTGAGAACGGCTCCACCGCCAGCCTGCAATACGACTTTGAGACACCTCGGTCGCCGCTTCGTCGGATCGAGCTTTCTGAGGCGCGGGACGCCTATGGCAAGAGAAAGCCTTCTATTCATTGGTCACTTTCGGACATTGATCTGCGTTCAGTGCTGCAGCGACTGGGTGATGTGCGTCGCCAATTTCAACACAGTCTCGACGTCGACTGCGTGGACTCCCTCTCAGGTGGGGAAATTGCGCTTGACAATCCCTACGACGTCTACCATCCCTGTGGCACCACCCCAAGGGGCTCTAGACCCTCCCAGGGAGTGCTGGATGAAGACCTTTCCGTTCACCAAATAGCCAATCTCTGGGCCTGCTCCACAGCGGTACTACCAAGCGCCGGAACGGCCAATCCAACTTTCAGCCTCCTCTGTCTTCTGGAGCACAGGACAATACCTTCCATTCTGCGGAAATTGGCATAAGTTGTTAGTGGGGGGAATTGTCCACCACCTTACGTTGGCTCTCAGCGGGATAAAGGCCTCCTGAAGCGCAACACTTTTCTGGCACAGAGGGTAAATTAACTGACTTACATGGACGATTTTCGAATAAATTTTTTGCGCGATTATATGTTAATACGTGATATATTCATGATGTTGCACCTTTACCGGTTATTGCCGTGCGATTCGCCTAGTTAACACCATGACAAAGCAGGCAATCGCCACTTTGATGCTAAACACTTTAGCAAAAATCCCGTTTAAAATTGTTGTGTTACTTTCTGGGTGGCAGTCGAGAGCGGCGCAGATGCCAAAATGGGCTCTGGAAATCTGAGCGTATTGACTAATGAGCTTGGCTGATCGTCTTGATGTTGCTACACCCACGCTTTCGGGGAAACCCTTAATTTCAATTGTAATGCCCCTACTTAATGCAGCCAGACATCTTAAACGTTCACTAGGATCATTAGCAGAACAGACATGCAAAGATTTTGAAATAATTCTAGTCGATGGTGGTTCCAATGATGGCACGGTTGCCCTTGCAGCAGAGCTACTTCAAGCGTTTTCGATTTCCCATCGCATCAAACTACTGCCTGGCTCTAGTATCTATGAGGCGATGAACTACGGCGTTGATTTAGCCGAAGGCGATTGGAATTATTTCATGGGATCTGATGATCGACTCTTAGCTGCGGATGTTTTTGAGAGGATCGGCCATTGTTTACGTGCTGCTCAACCTGACGTCTTGGTGTTACATGGCGATGTTTGGATAGAGGAGCCTGGCTATCGCTATGGTCAACGCTGGGATCTGCCAAGACTACTAGATCGCAACATTAGTCATCAATCAGCATTCTATCGTCGCAACGTGATTCAGTCGCTTAATATAAGCTACAATACTCGCTACACCCTTTACGCTGATTGGGATTATAATCTTAAGCTGTTCTCCAAAGGGCGTTTCCAGTACGTGCCTTTGCCAGTGGCTTCCTACGCTTGTACTGGAACTTCATCCCAGCGGGTGGATGAATGTTTCATGGCGGAAAAAGAGATGAATGCATTGCAATATTTCGGATGGCGAGCCTGTGTCCTACTCCCTCCTTATCGATTCTCCCTTGGCTGTGGTGAGCGGCCGGGGAGAAAGCGCAATATTCAGTTACAAGTCAACCGCTTAATCTGGATCTTTAAAAGTCGTTGGCATAAATCCGCTTGAACGAAACAGCTAGTGCTCAAGACTGCTTGCACCATGGGCCCACGACTAGAATGCCCTAAAGTAAACTATTAAACCTTAGCGTTGCTCCTGGATGACGCGGCTCCTTGTTTCAATCCCGCCCAGCTTAAGAGGCGAGATCTTTACTGATCTCCCTGACTCATCGCTTCAGCATCATCTGATTCGTTCCTGGCATGAGGCTGGATTTAAGCCAATTTCTATGAATACTCCATCTGAGCTAGAGGCCAATCCCTCCCATCAGACTGCCTTGGCTAATGCGGGTGTGGCATCGCTGGAAGTACCGTCTACTGGAGTTGGTTTTCCTGATTATCTGCCCAACCTTGTTGCGGCACTGCGCCTAGTGGTTGATCGTTTTCCAGGGGAAGTCATTGCCATAACGAATGCTGATATTCACATTGCTTTGCAAGAATCTGTTCTAGCCAATCTTCGAGATCTTGAGTCTGATTGCTTTTTACTTTCCCATCGCACTGATGTAAACGATAAAGCTTTATTTGATCTGCCGGTCGAGCAGCGACATGGAGGTGAAGGTTCATATTTGCCGGGTATCGATTTCGTTGCTGCCCGGGTTGAAGCATTCAAGGCAGCCCTACCCTTTCTCGGCGATGAACTCACCATTGGTCTGCCTTGGTGGGATTTGCTGCTACCGATGGCTTTGTTCGCCGCCGGGGCAACAAAACATCACCTTAGTAGTCTTCAGTTTTTGCATCTTAAGCATTCTGATCGTTGGGAGGTTGACTGGCTTTATCGAATTGGCAAAACAGCCACCTGCCATTTGAATGCATCCATTCAGAGTTTTCGTTCGCCTGCATTTGCTTTTGTATGGTCTCTCGCCTATCAAAAACTTGCTTCACCGCTCCAATCACCGCGGGTGATGAAGTCACGACTGGGAATGCGGCTTGAATATATGCGTCAGGGAAATTCCTATCCGGTTTATCTCTACGATGTTCTGCGAATGACAAAAGGTCTTGTTTGTGAGCCCAGCTGATCCCTCGATTAACGCCGGATCACGGCTTAACAGCGGTTGCCATAGTTGCAAGTTAGAGCAAGGAAGCTACAGGAGACGACAAAAAACTGACTTCATTCACATTATTATTCGGGCAAGGTATGTATGAACTTACTGAATGTTACGCAGCTTGCTTGTCATCGACAAATGATGATGGTAGCTCTTGCAAATTGGCGATTTTTTGAAGGGTGGCGTTGGCAGACTTGGGTAATCCGCTACCTCCAGTCTCACCTGTCTGGGGTTGGCAAAGATATAAGTCATGGCACCTTCCGGCAGCGGTAGCAGGGCTCAGCACCATGGCTATACCGTGGATGTGGCAAGGACTGTTGGAGACACCGATGGATCCCCAGTTACAGCTATCAAGATTGTATGAGAGGGAGTGCACTGTAAATCTCCCGGATTGTTGGCGATTAATTTAAGTCGGGACCCACTAAATAAGGATAGCAGAGTAAATTATGCCAAAATTAATGGTCAAAAATAATAAAAACAAGTGCAGCTGATAACTTTTCTTTTTCTCTACGACCAATTATTAACCAAACTCCTTGTTTTTCGAGTGATGCGATATTTGTAGTAGTTGAGCCAATCTTTGGCTATGCGTGTTCGCGATTCGACGTTGCGTGGGCCATTCATCCATGCCGAGCTTAGGTGAAGAGGAGGATTGTCTGGCACATTGCTGATATCCAGAGGGTGAGGCAGACTGACATGCTGGTATCTGTTAGATTCATTGAATCTATCCTTTCTAAGAAAAGTAAGTTCCAGTATTCTTGGCACAGCCACGTTAAGACTGGGTGGAGTATAATTTCCTAAAACATTGTTAGGGTGGGAATGAACACAGATAAAATGTTCATCTAGTTTCTTAAGAAAAGGCTTCATTACCCGATTGAAAACCTTCGGACGAGTAAAGCCAACGGCTAGTTTATGTAGCTCAATTACAATAATTCGGAACCGGGCAAGATCCTCGCTGGATGTATGCAGAAGATTTCTATACTCAGCGCCTTCAATATCTATTTGCAGCAGGCAATCACGGGAATCTTTCCTGCTTTTTTCTGTCAACCATTGCTTGATGGAAATACTGTTTGCCTTGCCATCGATGTCAAGCCATTTTTTTTCGAAGGTCTGCTTGCCCTGAATTAAGGGTGTAGAGAGCTTGTCGGCATCACTGCTGGCGTCGTACATGTCGCATGTGATGTCAAACCTAGACGAAAGCTCATCTTCAAAATGCTTGAAATTATTCACTCCAGGTGATAAGCAATAGCCAATTCCTGAAAGATCATTTGGGACCAGATATGAGCCGTCTCGACTGCCTCCTACTCGGATCAATGGATAAGGTGATTGTTTGGGCATGATGATCCTAAAAATCTCCAAGGCACTATTTAAACTTATTACGTCATTTCCAGCTCCGGCTGATTCGGTTATGTCACAACCAAAAAAAGTTGCCATGGTTTTTTCTTATCCATCTTATTATACAGGCTGTTGTCAAGCGCTTGCTTGGAGTGTGATGTTGTCCCCCGGAGTGGTGTAATCCAATCGTCCACCCCCACCCCGGCGTGGCCGGGGTGGGGGTGCTCTGCTGTGATCATGAAGGCATACATCAACATCGACTTCCTGAGCTTTACTGGCCGCAGGCCAGGATGCCGAAGGCACCAGGTTGATGAGTTGGTGTCCGCCCAGGATTTCCAGAGTGGCATATCCAGGTCGCAGCTGAGTCACAAGGGTCCCCAATTAAACCAGGGAATCATCCCCGGGTTTCCTTGGGGTGCCCGATCTGTCAGAAGATCGACCAGTAGGTGCAAACCATTCTAAACAGCCTCCTGCAGGAGACAGGGGTTCGCCTACTTCTACATGGACGCGACCTTTCTCAACAGCAGGCTGGGCAAAACCCTGCCGGTATGCTCTCTGGATGGAGTCGTCCCCATCCCCCTGGAGTCCATTTCGCTAGAAACCTTTAGCAGCTTGTCCCAAAGGCCCACCAAGGCATGGTCGCAGTTGCCCAGCGCGGCATGTTTGCCAAAAAGAATTCAGGCGAGATCCTCAGACGCTGGGATGACCTGGCCGTCTCGCTGGCGGAGCGCTTCCCAAAGGCGAGCAAGCTCATGTTCGAGGCCAGGGAGAAGTCTGGAGCACCAACCTGTAAGCACTGGTGGATGTCTCACGGAGAGGTGCGATCAGCAAAGCTGACAATAAAGCGCATCACCCGCTTCTTCGGTATCTTCGCCAACGCTGCAGCAATCACCAGCCTGGTGGTAGCAATGCAGTTGGAGTTTGACGAGCGCTGGCAACGTATCGACATTTGAAGTATGGTACTACCCGAGATCCTGTTCCCCTTTCTAAAGGGTGATTAGGGACGATCAACTGCTGCTTTAGCAACGGACTGCTCACTAACTGCACGATCGTCGTTTCTTTGGTGAAGAAGTCGGCCAACTTGTAGCTGCTTTGGATAGATTGGATTCCTGAGCTGTCAACTTTTCTAAGGTGCAGCGCCTCAGACTGGACGATGTTCCAGGCTGGACGATTAAGTTGTATTGAAGTTGTACTGTAAAGCTCATCTATGTGCGGTGTCGAATCGACCAATTCTACGCCCCAGTTTTTTTGCTATCCTAAAGATTAGGGGTTGAGCAGCATTCGCCAATGCCAACGATTCCCTTTGCGCTCGTATTGATTCTTGTCTTGCCAATACCTCCATGTGCTCAGCACAAATTTCTCGCGATATCAGGCCATCAGCACCGCTCGACTTGCATGCAATCGGCATAAAAGTCTTGGCACTACCTTGAAAGTGTACGCCAATAAGTTTTTTCGATTCGCCTGCTATCTGCAACCTTTGTCCAGCAGGCTGGAAAAAAATCTTCCAGCGATCAGTTTCCCCAATTTCAGAGTATAGAAATGAATAAAAATTTCCAATAATTTCAAACTCCTCTAGGTTCTTAATATTAAACGAACAATCATAGTGGTTTAGCATTGAAAAATTAGCTATGGCCGTCATGTCAGAGATCCCACCAATACGACCATTGCCGATCGCCTCAAAATAATAATCTATTAACTGAGCTTTCGTCCCAGGAGTATAATATTCTGTCAAGATAAACTTACAGAAATCGTATAAAAAAGACTTGGTCATTATCGCTAAGTGTGGCGCTATTCTTTTCGGGTAATTATTAACAATATCGATGTATGGAATGGCCTCAATTGGAATATCACTGTGTCCAGTGGAGACAAATTCCCAATCGGTAAATAATTGAAACTCCTTGTTATCCGCATTCATCAAGCACTGAGAAAGGACATCAGACGGACTCATACCTATCAAAAAGTCTGTGTCTAGCAAGCAAATATAGTCGTTGTTTTTTAGGGAAGTGGTTGCTGCATTTAGGGCAAACCAACGATGGAAACATGGCCGTTCAAAAAAGTCAGGATTGGTTGAGTAGTTCACGTATAAATCATCAAATAGTTGCTTCGCATGATTGTATTGTGGCAGCGTGGCTGGATCAATTGTTAGAAGCTTATACTTAGATTGTCCCAAGTCAAGCTTGGCGCTTGCCGCAAGATCCTTGACAGGAGTTAGAAAGTTTAGATCGCAGAATGCTGTAGTATTGTGGATGAAAGGAAAAATATAATCAGGAGTGATGGGCCTGTCATCGAAAGCTGCTACGAACATGGCTCTTTTGTTCGAATTGATTTATCGGCATATTAGCACTTCCTGAAACATTCGGTTCATATTGCGCCGATGGCACTGATATAAGCCCTCATGATTCAGCCTTTCTTATCTTGGAATGTCGTCCCGCATGACCCTAGCCCCGCGACGCCCGTTCAGGAACCGTGGATGGATTCTATTGGAGCTTCAGGAAGCTGCTCAATCTCGCCTGAGTTGTCGATGGCATCCGCTTGGCTGGATTCGATCACCTCCCCCTGGAAAAAATCCGCAAGCAATCGCGTACTGGTTTCGAGGCGGCCGAGGATGGGGGGAGCGGACGCTTGAGGGAAGCTGGATGCGGGCTCAATCGGTTGCTGTTGTTGCCTGGGCCCGACAGGGGATTGGGGTTCGCTGCTGGTAGCTACGTCGGGTATCGCAACCGCCTCCAGAGGCTGGTGGCTTTTGAGCTGGTGCGGCACCAACTCAACTCGGGGGGGGGCAGGGGCGGCCGGTAGCCCGGCTGCGGCGGTACTGGCCGGTGGATGGTCGCTGCTGGGTTCCAGCATCACCTGCCGGGCGGAGCCGAGGGCCAGCAACATGGCCTTCTCCAGCAAGGACTGGCGGCTTTGCACCATGGTCAGCCAGTTGGCTGCGACCCGCACCACGGCGCGACGCTCGTCGAGGCGGTGCAGGCTGGCCTGTTGGGACAACAGCATGCGCGTTGAGGGCAGCTCCAGGCCCGCCAGGATTTGTTGCCAGATTTCGGCCAGATTCCCCCCGGCTGGCGCCTGCTTTGGCGCGGTTACGACCGGTTCTGGTGGGGGGGCCGGCGCGCGGCTTTCGTCGCTGAGCTCTTGGGGTTTGGTGGGGTGGTCGGCCAGGTATCCGGCCTCCTGGACTGGAATCGTCACGGGCCTGGCTGCCGAGCGGGGGGGCCCTGGGGGTGTTTCCCTGGCCGTCTGCGGGGCAGCCCCCGCTGCTGCGCCTCCCCTCCCAGCCGCTTCTATGGACGCCGGAACGGCGGCGGCGCTGGCACCGGCCGCAGGCGTCGCCCCGGCGGCGCCCATCGGTTCGGCCAGCAGTCCCAGCAGCAGCACCTCCAGCCAGAGGCGCGGCTGGACGCTGTGGCGCAGCTGCTGTTCGCTGCCTTTGAGTTGGGCCTGCCAATGCAGCAATCGGCTTTTGCCGATGCGGCGGGCCACGGGGGGCAATTCGGGCCGCAGCTGGGGGGAGACGCTGGTGAGCTCCAGGCGATCGGGAGCGATGCCGGCGAGCAACAGATCACGCAGCAGGCTGGCCAGACCTTGCAATAGCGCCAGCGGTTCCCTACCCCTCTCCAGCAGTTGCCGGCAGGTTTCAATCACGGCCAGGGGCTCGGCAGCGGCCATGGAGTCCGCCAAGCTCAACAACTCTTGCTCGGGCACCGCCCCCAACAGATCCCAGACTGCTGCCGCCTCGATGGGGGGGGCGAGCAGGCTGAGCTGGTCGAGCAGGCTTTCGGCATCCCGCAAGCCGCCCTGGGCCCGTTGGGCCACCAAATTCAGGGCTTCGGCGGAGATGGAGATGCTTTCCTGCGAGGCGATCCAGCCCAGGTGTCCCTCAAGGTCTGCGAGGGGGATACGGCGGAAATCGAAGCGCTGGCAGCGGCTCAAGATGGTGGGCAGCACCCGCTGGGGGTCGGTGGTGGCCAGTACAAACACCACCCGCGGTGGCGGTTCCTCCAGGGTTTTGAGCAGGGCATTGAAGGCCGCCGTCGAGAGCATGTGGCACTCGTCGATCACATAAACCTTCCAGCGGGCCTGCACCGGCGCAAAGCGGGAGCGCTCGATCAGCTCGCGAATGTTGTCGACGCCGGTGTTGGAGGCGGCGTCAATTTCGATGACATCGAGGGCATTGCCGGCGGTGATGGCCACACACACTTCGCAATGGCCGCAGGGCTCAGGGGTCGGGACGTCGCTAGTGATGCAGTTGAGCGAGCGGGCCAGGATGCGGGCGCTGGAGGTTTTGCCGGTGCCGCGGGGCCCGCAGAAGAGATAGGCGGGGGCGATGCGGCCGGTGCGCAGGGCATTGGCCAAGGTGGTGGCGATGGCCTGCTGCCCCACCAGCTCAGCGAGCCTTTGGGGACGGTACTTGTGGTGGAGGGGCTGGTAGGCCATGGGTCATGGAGCCATTGGCGGGGCAGGCTGCGCTGTCTGACGACTCTGGCAGCAGCACAGGGGTCTCGGTCAGCCTGAATGAACGTTGGATTGCTTGTGGGTTGCGCTGGCGCCAGGTTCTCTGGTAGGAAGAATTCGGCTGAGAGCTAAAGATATAGAATACTGCATTGGGATTCAGGTCAAACAAAACTCGGCTTTCAGGACGGTAAACGCACGAAGCCAGCCTGGTACTTGGCATTCATTACTTGTTATTATATAGACGTATTCGGCTCACTACTGGGCATGTTTTGTAATATACCCTATACCTACCATTTACGTCTAGCCCCTTGCCCACAATCTGTAACCAACGCTTGTGGGGCAGGCTCAGCCCCCTCTAACCATTGCTTGTCGGCCGCCAAGGTGTGATAAAATGTAGGATGGAGATTGCGTTCCGAATCATGACCCTATACCTTTGCACTGCGTTTGTGCTTATGATTAATTGATTCAGGTGCTACCCACAAGTAATGAGGACGACCCTGAAAGCTGCAAACCCCTTCTGCATGACGACCTCACAAGAGCCTACAGATGCCTGAGGTATTGAAAGTTTGGTCGTTACGTAAGAATTACGCTAACCTTGATTTCACTGAGATGCAGTATGTCTATTGATCCTGCAGTTGAGCAAAAATCTTCCCCTCAGCATTATCCGTTTCTAGATGGCATCCGGGGGATTGCAATCCTTTGGGTTTTCCTCTTTCACTCCTTAGGGGAATCTTATGGCTGGAATCATTTCCCTTGGCGTGGCTGGCTTCGATCGTTTGATGAACCACGCAGTTTGGTGCTGCTCTTTCCCTTAAGCCTTGGCGGTTTAGGGGTTGCCATCTTTTTTGCAGTCAGTGGCTTCTGCATCCATCTCAGCCATATGCGAAACAGAGAAAAAGGTTGGAGGTATTTCTTTCATCGTCGTTTTTTTCGAATTTATCCCGCTTACCTTGCTGCGATTCTAATCTTTTTCTTTCTTTGGCCTTGGCATAATTATTCACTGTATTCTCCCACATCGTTTAAATCAATCATTGCTCACTTATTTGGGGTTCACAATCTCTACATCCATACCAAATTTGATATTAACCCCTCGATGTGGAGCATTGGGACAGAGTTGCAATTGTACGCGGTTTACCCGCTATTATTGATTATTATGAGCAAATTTGGTTGGGGCTATGGCTTGATTGCAATGCTTATATTCGAGCTTTTTGTTAAGGCCATTGGCTCGGGCATTACTGAAGACAGGCAATCGCTACAAATGTTTGCCTTGTCAAATTCACCATTTGCCTTTTGGTTCAGCTGGGCAATCGGAGCTTATGTTGCGCAGAATACCATCATTGAGCGCCGAGAAAGCTTTAAATGGATCAATTTTCGCGTATTAATATTGCTTAATTTTGCTGCTGTTTTATTTAAACCCTTAGCTTTTGCTTCTTTCCCTCTGATTGCCCTTGCCACTGCAGTTGTAATTGATCGTTATATCGCTAGACGGTGGCATCCCATCAATTTACCCTTTGGCAGAACAATATGGAATCATCTAACTTGGCTAGGCATAATTAGCTATGGTGTTTACCTTGTTCACCAGCCAATCTTGGCTCAGGCGGGGAATTTGTTAGATAAACTAGGCTTGCCCCAAAACTCCCCGGTCATTGAAATGACCGCCTGCGTACTTCTTTATCCCCTTATTGTGATATTAGCCTATGGATTATACCGCTTAATTGAAATACCATTTATTCGATTGGGATCAAATGTTTGGAGGCGAAAGAGGCTTATTTGAGACTCTAAGGCATCTTAATTTAAACTTAAGGGTACCTCGAAAATTGCTAAGTGGACTTGATTCTGGCGGAATGATGGCGATCATTATTCAATAATATCTGATTATGACAGTGGGCAAACAGGGTTTCTGGTCTGAGCAACAAAGAGTTTCAAAACTCCAATAGAAGAAGCCTATTCTAAAGCTACTGTCTGAGTCGATTACATGAGAATCATTTCGTCCTCTTCTTGATCAAGGCTACGTACTAGAGCGAAAGAGCAACGCAGGACGCAAGAGGATTGATACGCTGATTCTTTTCAAGATGCTTGTAGTCCAACAGCTTTTTAATATTAGCGATGAGGGGCGTCATCATTCCTAGCAGTTACCGCCGTGGCACCTAATGATCGAGGCGACTGGGCGGCGACCATCGCAAGTGCTGCGGCGCTCTGTGCAGGATTGTGTAACGATGCTGAGCAAACAACTGCTAAGCATTCGCGTACGCCTATAGGTAGGCACCAAAATGGATAGCTCTGGATTTTGGCTTAACTGCGCGGTTCTTGTTGTCTTGCATGAGAGTCTAGTTGCATTATGGGTAGGTGGAAGTACAACTTGAATCTGATCATGACGAAACTGATTGGACTCATGGTGACTTGGATCGCCTCATTGAATTGTAGCAATCCCTAATTGACTCGTGAAACTGCTTTGTTTTCCGTGTTCACTTGTTGCCTCCACAGGGCGGCATAGATGCCTTGCTTCTCTAATAATTCTTGGTGATTACCCTGCTCCACAATCTGTCCCTTATCCAGCACGCAAATCAGATCTGCCTTCACGATAGTGCTGAGCCGGTGGGCGATCACCAGCACGGTGTGCTGCCGTTCGAATTGGTCGATGGCCTGCTGCACCAGCCTTTCGCTCTGGGTGTCAAGGGCGCTGGTAGCTTCATCCAGGATCAGCAGCTCTGGATCGCGCAGGATTGCGCGGGCCAAGGAAAGTCGTTGGCGCTGGCCGCCGCTGAGGATGTAGCCCCGCTCGCCTATCAGTGTGTCGTAGCCATCTGGTAGATCAGAGATGAAGTCTTCGGCTTGGGCCTTTTCCGCAGCCTCAATTATCCGGGCTCTGGTGGAGTCGGGAGTGCCATGGCTGATGTTTTCAGCAATAGTGGCATTGAACAGGAAGGTGTCCTGGCTCACCACGCCAAGGTGCTGCTGCCAGCTGATTAGATCGTAATCCGGGAGTGGCGTGCCATCTATAAGTATCTGGCCTTCGGTGGCATCATAAAGGCCAACAAGGAGATCGGCGATCGAGCTTTTTCCTGCACCACTACTGCCCACGAGGGCCACAGTGCTCCCCCTGGGTATGTCCAAGTTGAGGTTGCGGAGGGCTGGCTGCAGCTCAGGGCTGTATTGAAGCGTCACATTGCGCAGGCTGATGGCTCGCTGAAGCGAATTGAACGTAAGACCACCGCGGCGGCGAAATTGTTTATCGGCAGGTTCCAGTAGTTTGTTAAGCAGATCCAGGGGCGCGGCATTGGTGTTGAGGGAGCCCAGCGATGCTGCAACCGTGCCGAAGGTGCCGTTGAGGCGTTGCAGAGCCACCACGAAGGTCACCAGGCTAGGCAGCACACCGGAATTGCGGGAACCGAAGAGCAATAAGCTGAGCCCAGCGATCACGGCGATCATCAGGATCGGCAGGAAGGTGTTGATGGGCCCAGTTATGGAGTTTAGTCGGGTTGCGGCACGTTTATTGACCTCTAGGTCGCCGGTGCGGCCGTAGACCCCTTTGTCAGCCTCATCCAATTCTCCGCTGGTATGGAGCAAGCGCAGCCCCTGGATGTTTTCGGTGATCCGGCCGGAAAGATTGCGTTCGAGTTCCGTTCCAATAAACGAGCGTGTCCGGATACGGGGTAGCAATTGTTGCTGCACTAGGCTGAGCAACCCTCCCATCACCAAAGCCGCCACCAGCAGCCAGGGCGAGAGGCTGAGCAGCACCACCAAGTAGGTGAGCATCATCAAGATTGTGAGCGCGATGTTGCTCACGATGTTGATTTCGTTCATCACGGCATTGGGACCGGCACCGGCCACGTAAAGCAGATCGCCCACCCGATACCGGCTGGCGCAGGCGAAACTGAAACCCAGGATGTGGGAGTGGATCATCGCCATCAGGCGTGAAGATGTGCGGGCGCTGTAGTAGCCCATGGCCAGCGAGCCCAGGTACATGGCCAGGCTCTGCAGCAGCTTCAGCAGCACCGCCAGCCCCAGAATCAATAAAAAGAGTTGGTTGCGCGGCATGGCATTCAGGCCGGCCGCCAGCTGGGGCAGTGAACCCAGAAACCCCTTGCTGCTCCATTCGATCGTTTGGCCCGCCGGTTTGGAGAGCAGGTCCACGGCCAGAAAAACCACCCCGAGGGTGGCACCTTCGGCAGCAGCCTGGAGCAAGTTGCAAATCATGCCCAAGCTCAGCACCTTCCACTCCTTGCGGGCGGTCTGGCGAATCAGACGCGAGGCAGGCCGCGGATCGCGGAGGGGGGCCAGGCCGTAGCGAACCAGGCGGCGCAGCAGTCGGATCGGATGGGCCAAGCAGAATCGGGGGAGATGCTGGGATTTCAAGCACCCTGGCCCTTTATACACCGGGTTTCTGGCACCCCTGATCTGCCGTTGCCGGCCCAAGGGCCGCACCCAGCCGGCCGTTGAGCCGGGTGCTGGCCTGAAACTCGCTTGCAAACTGGCATTACTGAAGCACCTGCCCGCTGGCGTCCCATGGAGTGGTGTAACTCAGGAGGAGCAGCCCCGGCGTAACCGGGGTGGACCGCGCACCCCAGGCGACTAGCTCCGACTGGCGTTGCAGGGGATGGGCAGGACCTCCCCGCGCTTAACCGACCTACATTGAAATGATCCACGAGGCCGGGGTGATGACCCTCTCCGCCATCCCTGCTGCACCGGAAGCCACCTCTGGCGCCACTGGCCTCGCGCCTCTGCGGTTTCCGCCTCAGCTGAGGCTCACACCCGAGCAGTTCGCCCTGGTCTGCGCCGAGAATCGTGAGGCGGTACTGGAGCTCGCTGCCGACGGCAGCCTGGTCGTGATGACGCCCACAGGAAGTGAAACAGGAGCCCGCAACACCCGGCTCGAAATGCGCTTGCTTCTCTGGGCTGATCAGCAAGGGGGATGGAAGGTGTTCGGCAGCTCCAGCGGGTTCCGCCTGCCCGACGGTTCGGTGCTAAGCCCCGATGCCTCTTTGATAGCCCTCGATCGCTGGGAGGCGCTCAGCGCCGAGCAGCGGCGTGGTTTCGCGCCACTCTGTCCGGATCTGGTGGTGGAGCTGGCGAGTCCCGGCGACGAAGGTCTACGCGGTGTCGCGGCTTTGCGCCGCAAGATGGAGGTCTATCAACGCAATGGTGCACGCCTCGGCTGGCTTCTGCTGCCCGAGCAGCGGGCTGTGGAGGTGTGGCCAGCCGACGGTGAGCCCCAACGGTTCAACAATCTCCAACTGCTGGAAGCCGGCGCCCCATTCCAGGGTCTCCAGCTTCAGATGGAGGAGATCTGGGCCGCCTGAACCAGAGCAGCGAGCCACAGAGGCGGAGCAGGCACCGTTGATGATCTAGCGCATCTGCCCGACGAGGCCCCCTTTGCCTGGTTCGCTATTGGCTTCTTCACCTCCTATAGCCATGTCGACATCCCCGCTCAGGAGAGCGTCGCGGTTAATCAGCAAATCGGAATTCCTCTTCTCCTTGCCGCCCTGGCGGCGCTTGTTGGCGAGGTTAAACTGGCATCAAACAATCGATGCGCAGATCAGCGCGATCGAATCGAGGCGAGAATCCGAGCAGCTCAAGATCGAGAATGTACGGCTCGCCGCGCTCGAATCCAAGCTCGAATCGCTGCTGCTCAGTGCCGATTGCCGCTTGCCAATTCCCCCCGCAACCGATTGCAATTGAGCGAAAACCTGGCCCTGCCGCTGGAAGATCTGGGCTTCTTCACGTGAAGCCACGTTTAGAGTTGCGCCAATATTGCCCTTGAATCCCGATCGCATGATGGGTCCAGGGGCTCGGAATCCTTTCCCTGCAGCGATATCACTTTCCTTGGCCTCTTCGGGCAATCGCCAGATGAAGGCAGCTCCCTTGTTAGCCCAATCCCAGGGCGAGTCGACTGACCCGGCCTGCAGCCCCAACCGCTCTCCCCTTAAGCTCCCGCCAACCTGCCCCTCCTGAACGCCCATGCCCCCTGAGCCGACCGTGGCCGCCGTCTCCGAGGCCCCAGGCGACCGCAAGGCGGCCGAAAAAGCTGAGGTGCAAACCTATTTTGAGACCAAGGGCTTTGAGCGCTGGAACCGCATCTACAGCGACAGCGATGAAGTCAACAAGGTTCAGCGCAACATTCGCATTGGCCATCAAAAAACCGTTGATGCGGTGTTGGCCTGGGTGGCTCAGCAAGGCGAACTGGAGGGCCTCAGCGTCTGTGACGCCGGCTGTGGGGTCGGCAGCCTAGCCCTGCCCCTGGCCCAGCTCGGTGCCACCGTGGCCGCCAGCGATCTCTCCGCCGCCATGGTGGCCGAGGCGGCGCGACGCGCCACGGAGGCCGGCATCAGCGCCGAACGGCTGCACTTTGAGGCCTCCGACCTGGAAAGCCTGTCCGGTCGCTACGACACCGTGATCTGTCTGGATGTCTTCATCCATTATCCCCAGGCCGCTGCCGAGGAGATGGTCACCCACCTGGCTGGGTTGGCCGAAAAGCGCCTGATCGTCAGTTTTGCCCCCTACACCCCCCTGCTGGCGCTGCTCAAGGGCATCGGCCAGCTGTTTCCCGGCCCCAGCAAGACCACCCGCGCCTATCAACTGCGCGAAGACGGCATCGTCGCCGCCGCCGCCGCCGCCGGCTTCACCCCCGTGCACCGGGAACTGAACCAGGCCCCTTTCTATTTTTCGCGGTTGGTTTGCTTAGAGCGGGCCTGAACACCAAGCCCAGTCTCGGGGGGCCTGCAGCGGCGGCCTCAGCGACGGGTGTCCTCCCCTTGGGCTAGCGCCACCAGCAGGTCCGCCAGCCGCCGGTCCGCATCCCGCACCGCCAGGCGCTCCATGCCGGATCGCAGGCTGCCGAGCGGATCGCCACCCCCGGCCACGCTCGGAAATGCTTCCGGGGCAGCCCCCCGTAGCCGCGGCCCCAGCAATCGCCAGACGGTGCGCTCCAGGGTGGGCTCCTCAGGTGGGTGCTGGGCAACGATCACCGCCGCCCCCAGGGCCGCCGCTGCCTCCGCATTGGCATCCTGGTGCTTCTCAGCGGCCTGGGGGTAGGGCACCAGAATGGTGGGGGTGCCGCATACGGCCAGCTCGCTGAGGCTGCCGGCCCCCGCCCGGCTGATAGCCAGATCAGCGTGCTGCAGCAACCCCGGCAGCTCATCGCTGAAGGACCGCTCCACCGCCCCCTCCAGCCGCAGCTGACCCGCCTCCGGATCGTTGCTGCCGGTGAGATGGACCACCCGGCAGCCCGCCGCCACCAGCTTCGGCAGCAGCGGTCGCACCATGCGGTTCAACCCCACCGCCCCCTGGCTGCCACCCATGGCCAGCACCAAGGGCCCATGGCCGCTGGGCACCCAGTCCGGTAAGGGGGCGGCTTCGAGGAAGGCGCGGCGCACCGGCGTGCCGGTCAGCAGCGGCCGGCAACGGGGCAGCCGCTCGCTGGCCTGGGGCAGACCCACCGCCACATGGGTGCAGAACCGCCCCAACAGCCGCGTCACCTTGCCGGGGACGGCATTGCTTTCGTGCAACACCACCGGCACACCGCACCAGCGCGCCGCCAGGATCGCCGGCGCCGCGATATATCCACCGCTGCTGAACACCGCCGCCATGCGGCGGCGGCGAATCAGGGCCCGCGCCACCCGGGTGGCATTGAGCAATTGCGCCAGATTCCAAATCTGGCGCAGACCTTGGCCCTGCAGCCCGCCGGCCCGCACCGTATGCAATGAATAGGTTTCCGGCACCAATTGCCGCTCCATGCGGTCCGGAACCCCCAGCCATTCCACCTGCCAATCCGCTGGCAGGGCTTGCGCCACCGCCAGCGCTGGAAAGAGGTGGCCACCCGTGCCGCTGGCGGCAATCAGGAGGGTTGGCATGGGATAGGGGCGCGCGCGCGCCTAACTTAAAAGCAGGGTTAGGGCTCCTCTGCCCACCCGTCGCCGCCCCCATGCCGCCCGAGATGCGCCCCGCCCGGCCCTTGCCCCGTTTCTTCGCCGTCAAGGCGTTAGCTCCCCTCTGCCTGGCTCTGGCGACCCCTGCCTTCGCTGGCACCCCTTCGGCGGGACAATTGCAGTCCCTGGAGACGGCCCTTAATAGTGCCGATGATGGGGCCCTCAACAGCCTGCTGCAGCCGGGCCCGGGCTTGGATCCAGGCCAGGTTCGCGCTCGCCGCCTGACCTTGCGCCAGCAATTCCCCAATGCCCGTTGGCAGGTGCTGCCCGCCTCGCCCCTGCGCGACGGTCGACCTACGGTCACCGTATCGGTAAGCGGCACCCGGACCGCCGGCGGCGCCACCTACCGGCTCCAATCCGAACAACAGCTGGCCTTGACAAGTGATGGCCAGCGCATCAACGGCCAGACCGTGCTGCGGGAGCTGTCCCTGCTGCGTAGTGGCGAGCAATCCCCCAGCATCACCGTGCAGATTCCAGATGTGGTGCT